>CALGAA010000289.1 GCA_937952445.1 uncultured Bacteroidota bacterium
CCGCCACCTGAAACGAGCAGAAAGCCGGGCGCAAATTACAAGTCCTTCGCCGGGGAAAAATTCCGTGGTTTTTTCTAAACCGTGTGGAATAAGGTGCAGTCCACCGTGGTCCATCCGTTGGTGGCTAGCACTTTAGAAGTGCCCGCCACCTGAAAGGAGCAGCTGGCGGGGCACAAACTACAGGTCCGTTCTCAACCGTTCCACACGGCTTTTGCACCCAGCAGAATTGTCGTGATCAAAATCAGTACCCCCAGTGCGAGTTGCCACCGCGAATTTTTAAATGAACCCATGATGCTTTGCTGACTGCAGAGCCATATCAATAGGAAAGCGATGATAGGAAGGAGTAAACCATTCGCTATTTGAGCGACCCGGATGATTTCCAGGGGGCGAAATCCCAACACGCCAACAATTATACCGATAACCAAAACGGCCATCCAGGTTCGCTTAAACCGTACTTCCGGATCGCCCGACTCTGACATATCCCTGGCGACATAACCTGCTGCAAGAGGAGCCGTGATGGCCGAGGTGATTCCAGCGGCAAATAACCCCGTACCTATGAAATACCGCGCCCACGATCCCAGCATGGGTTCCAGTGCCATCGCCATATCGGTTGGAGTCCGAACTTCGCCCGACACCGAGGTAGCACTGATGATGATGGCCATCGAAATCAATCCACCTAATGCCACGGCTACGTACGTATCAGCCCTCATTTTGGGTAGATCCGGGGTACCCTGCCATTTCTCCTGCACCAAGGCCGCGTGTAAAAATAAATTGTATGGAACCACGGTTGTTCCGATAATGGCGATGACATCCAGCCCATTTCCCGGAATCGTCGGTTTAAACAATCCACTAAGGATGTCCCGAGGCTCAGGTCTGGTAAAAATAGCCGTGAGAAGGAAAGTCAGACTCATGATTATGACCAACATAAAAAAAGTCTTTTCGATCGTCTTGTATTTTCCAAAATACAGTAATGCAAAAGCCAGCAGCCCAATCCCGAGAATAATAATCCGTGTGACCACTTCATTTTCATCGGTCCCTACAATATTTTGGACCCCCATGGTTCCCCCCATGATATTACCAGCTTCGTAAGCGGAATTGCCTCCGAGAATCGCCACAAACACCAGGAAGATCACAGCGTACCGAATCCAGGGTGTGGACAGGTTGTCCTTCAGATTTTGCATCAATCCTTTACGGGTGACCAGCCCGATACGGGCCGACATTTCCTGCAGTACTATGGTAGAAATAATGGAGACCGCGACCGCCCACAATAAATCAAAACCGTGATTCACACCCGCAAGCGTACAGACCGTCACCGTGCCTGGACCTATGAATGCTGCGGTCACGATGGTGCCCGGTCCGATGTTTTGAAAGAGCCGAAACATATTCTGATTGGATTAAAACCCCTAATATTCCTTATTCCAGGGTGGAATTCTTCCGTGGACGTCAAAATAGTCTTGTATGAGTTGAGCTTCTACAAAAGTGGGGAGGTCCGCATGGTTATCATCCCAGCTGACAAACCAGTTTATGTCCAGCGCATCAATGTCCTCTTTCTCTATTTTGCTTTCGAATAATTTTTGCAGATAGAAGCCTTCCGGGGTTTTGCCAAAATGATCTTTCAACAGCGGACCTTTAAATTCCCCATTCTGCTGAATCAATCCCGATTTTCCAATGTACACCAAATCTACTCTGCCCCGCGCCAGACGCAGGATGTAGAATACGCCGGGCAAATCTGGCACATCTTTGGATAACTCACTTAAATTACTGCCCTTTTGAAAAAAGAAATGGTCACTGTTTTGATACTGATTTAATTCATCAAACATGTGGAATAATGCTTTAAGATGTTATAGTTTCAATCCTCACAACGGTCTACGGCACAATATCTAATTTTCCATCAGAATAAAGATCACGATTGTAAATAAAAATTTGGTTTTGGCGGAGAATTTAATCAGGAAGCTATCGCTTTGCGCGGGGTTCGTAATAAAATATGGTTACACCGGATTGAAGCGATTTGGTTTTGTGAAGCCCGAGCATAACTTGATTTGTGATTCCCTCAAACATGCGAAGGCCTTTACCGGCGATGAGAGGATGGATTCCGATTTGAAATTCGTCGATGAGGTGGTTGTTCAGCAGCTGGATAATCAAACTCCGACTGCCTATAAGGATATTCTTACCGGGCATTTGCCTGAGCTCCGGGACACATTCCAAAAGAGATTGGTGTGCTATGGTCGCTGTGCTCCAGTTGGAATTTTGAAGTGTATTGGAAAACACCAACTTGGGGACTTTATCAATCGCCAAGGCAAATTCATCCATCGACCGGTCACCGGATGGTTTTTCCAATAGCTGAGGCCAAAATTGCATGAGTTCGTAGGTTTTTCGGCCGTAGAGGATCACCCCGGAATCCCTGATGAGCTCTGAATAATGCTGATGTAATTCTTCGTCAACGACTCCATAGGTATGGTCACACATCCCATCCAAAGTCATATTCAGGGCTGCAATTACTTTTCTCATTTTTTGGTTTATACATTATGGAAATCCGATTTATGTGTCGTTATTCGCCTGGAGGGTTGATTACCAAATATAGTACTTTCTACTCCCTGATCCATATATGTTCCTACGATCGGGACTTCCTGTAAATATAAAGCGATTTGAGGATGAATTTTGTTAATTCGATTTCCGGGGAGGAAATTTTCCATGGATTGTCGCAACTGTCACGGAATGATCAATCCCTTGCGTTCTCACAATAGACGGTGCCAAAGACAGTTATGCTGTGCGCGTTACATACGAAATGGTCAGCACTCCAGCGACGATTACCGGCATGATCATATAGCCGATATTCCCGTCTACCATGATATGGCTGTAATTAGTGCATCGGGCCTTTAGTTCGTGAAATGTATGACGAGGTTATTTTTAATATCGAGGAAGGGATGCCGCGGATAACCTTTGCTACATATGGCTTTAAATGATTTACACTACCCACGGCTTTCGATGATGAAGAAAGGGCGAAAAAGGACAAAGGAGGGGTGAAATGCTTTTCCACTCAAACCAGTTTTGGATGGTTCGCGGTGGCTGAGCTTTTCACACCTCCATTTGGCCTGCTTTTCTAAAGAATCCGCTGTCCCAATTGGACATTTATGTTACACGCGTTTGAACGTGAGGATAACGCCATTGATCCCGACCGTCTGGCTGGGACCTGCGCCCTTTTCAAAATTTCCCGAATGAAGTTTATAGCCACCTCCCATCGTCGCATCGACGGATGCTGCCGGTGACCATCCGCCTTTATTCCCGTAGAGCGGCGATGTCGATCCATCGGCAAAGACAAACTCAAGCCGGTAAACGAGCCCTTTGGCATAACCAAGCCTGGCACCCACGCAGTGTTTCTTTTTGAGGTCGAGGACAAAACCTTCACCTCCACCTCCGGTCACTTTGGTCCCGTCCATGTCGGGGTAAATAAACTGGAGTCCGTCGATGGAGTTGTAAGCATAAATATGAATGGTGTGCACAAAGCCCTCCGGTCTGTCTTTGGACCAGGGTCCAACCGGTCGGTGTGCCTCGTTTCCGGTGCCTGGAAATCGGGTGCCCAGGTAGGGCCCGAGTATGATCGTATCCAGTATCGTGAGGATTGGCGGTAAAGCCACGTCAATGCCTTTAAAAAAGGTGGAATAATTTGCGGTACTGCTCAGTATATCCGCCATATCCGCGACCGATCGATTGAGGGCACACTTTTTAAAATCGGCCGCTCTGGCTTTGTCATTGATTCTGTATTCGAATTGATACTGCCCGAGTTCGTCTTTTACGCCGTACCGGTATTCCTTGCTCCACAAGATGTTTTTGACTTCGTAAAACTCTTTTAATCCCTCGTCTCTCCATTTTTTCCACTCCACAAACACGGTGTCAAAAAATTGTCGGTACTGGTCGTACGTCGATTTCAATTCCTTCAAGGCCTGTGATCTTTCATTATCTCCGAACAACTCTTTGTAATGGTGGTATCGTTCGGATAAAATTGTCAGGTGGAGCAAACCGATGGGGGCCATCAATCCGAGCAGCATGTGGCGGTATTTGGAGTGGTTGACGCGTTCGTACAAACTGTTGGTAAGAATCATGGTAGCGATCAATATCACACCTCGTTCCCGTGAATTGGAGGAATTTAAATATTGACTAAGGCTGATTTGGACCGCGGTGATCTGGCTCTGTACAATCTTGTATTCGTTTTCAAAAATGGCGGTATGGACCACCCTGTTGACCTGATCTTTCACCTGTTCCCAGGCACTTTTTTTACGCTGAGGCCAGAGTAAAGAAGTGATTGCGGCGACGATGCCACCCACGAACGGGATGCAATTTTGCAAAGCAATAACCCCGGCTCTCAGGGCATCCTGGTAGTTGTTGGCGTTTTCAATGATTTTAGAAATGACTTTCAAAGCCTCATCGAGGCCCGGTGGCATGGCCACCTGGGTTTCGGGATCAGGAATCGTCACGCCGGATCCTTCTATTTGTTGCTCTCGTTCGATGGCCTGGAGTAGGAAGTCGGCAGCGAGGATGCGGGCCATTTCGTCCCGGGTCAGTAGAGTGGAATTTTGCCGGGCGACCGTGATGATCGCTTTGATGTACGCACGTCTTTTTTCGGACAATCCCTCTCCAATTTCTTCCGGAACCGGTGGAGCCAGGTCACCCAGTTTGAGGACAATGTCATCCAAATCAAAAATAGGGTTCGTTTCTTCCGGGTTGGCGATTTGTACACTTGTTTCCATTTTATAACAATTTGTTTATTCAAAAAATGCAAATAAAGGCGTGTGTGTTGGGCTGTATGGAGTGCACCGGTCACTTTCAAAGTGAAAGCAACCAATGCCGGGATCACGGTGGGTGGCACCTCAGGGGTGCCTTTCACCTGATTCCACGCGGTGCAGAAAAAAGCGCGGAATTTTTCCCCGGCAAATAACTTGTGGTTTGCTCCTGGTCTGCTGCTCCTTTCAGGTGGCAGGCACTTCCAAAGTGCAAGCCACCAACGCCCGGATCACGGTGGATGGAACCTTTGAGGTGCCTTTCACCTGATTCCACATCGCCAGGAAAAAACCACGGAATTTTTCCCCGGCACAGAACTGGTAATTTGCTCCTGGCCTTGTGCTAGTGCACCAGTCACTAAATTCGTGACACATCTGACGGATTCTTTTTCGCCCTGGCTTCATCATCTAAAGCCTTATGTAGCTATGGCTATACGCGGTTTAGCTTTTTCGATAGGACAAAAAATAACCTCGTCATACATATCCCCAACTTAATGCCTGGTGCCACTAGGTTTCCCATCACGATAAAGATCGTTACAAGGACCAGTCTGTCAGACGGAATCCATCATGCAGGTATTGGAGAAACCATAAATGGGCTCTGGGTTGTGCCCAAAATAGTTCCAGATCTTCTTACAGGCGCATAATTGGTCTACACCGCCCCCTTGTGGGACGTCATAGAATTTGTTATTCGACAGGTATTGCTCTATACCTGCAAATAATTTCTTTGGGAACGTTTAGAACGGAATTGATATTGACCGATGGCGCCTGGAAGGCGGATTATCGATCATAGGTGCGCGAGGTCTCATGGCATACAATCTTTATACCTCTGATGTCTTCTATTTCAGCTTTCCATCAGCCAGCCTCACTAAAAACAAAACACTATTATAAAACAAAATTTAGGATTTTACCAACCTTGCCTTATAAATATTTGTAAAAGGTGTTTAGAGCCCTTATATATGGATGGATTGGTAGGATTTTTATATCATACATTCTACCAGTTTTCACCCCTGCCCCGGATTCTAAAGCCGAATAAATTGAAAACCTGGGCATATGATTGTGGGACCACGCCCCACAATATTATCGAATCCGTTCAAGCCGG
>CALGAA010000290.1 GCA_937952445.1 uncultured Bacteroidota bacterium
CGACGAGACTGCATTCGGTCACTTCTTCGATATGACAAAAAATAACCTCGTCATAAGCATCACGAACTTAATGCCCGGTGCACTAGCAATTTTCGCGCCGATTCGACGATCGGCGAACCTGGTCCAAATATAAAAAATACTCCTGCCTTCAACAACTTTGAATGGTCCGCTTCCGGGATTACCCCCCCAACGATAACTTTAATATCGTCTCCTCCCATATTCTTTAATGCCGTAATGGTTTCCGGAACCAGGGTATCATGTGCCCCGGCCAACGATGAAATACCCAAAAAATGGACGTCATTTTCGACCGCCTGGCGCGCAGCTTGTTCGGGTGTCAAAAACAAAGGGCCTACGTCGACATCAAATCCGATGTCAGCAAAAGCAGAGGCAATCACCCTGGCACCCCGGTCGTGACCATCCTGCCCCAGCTTGGCAATGAGAATTCTGGGCCGACGTCCCATTTGCTCTTCAAATTTTTTGCACAGCTGCTGTACCTGTTTGTATTCGTCTTGTTCGTTCATATGGTGTCCGTATACTTGCTGTACCAATCCATAGTGGGCTTCGTACCTCCCAAATTCTTTTTCGAGTGCCTCAGAAATTTCCCCCAGGGTGGCTCTGGCACGTGCGGCCTCCAAAGCTAACTCAAGAAGATTTCCATTCGTTTTGGCCCCCTGTAGAAGTCGGTCCAGGGCCCGCTCCACCCGTTGTTCATTTCGCAATTGTTTCACCTGCCGGAGCTGTTCCAGTTGGTTTTCCAGTACTTTTCTATTGTCGATTAAACGAATATCCAGTCCGGATTCAGGTTCCTGTTGACGCAGTACGTTTACCCCCACGATTTCTTTTTCACCCATTTCGATCGCGGCTTGATTTTGGGCAGCCACTTCCTCGATTGTCCGTTTTGGTATTCCGGTTTCGATCGCGCGGGTCATTCCGCCCAATTCTTCGATTTGAGCAAGATAACTCAGAGCTTCCTCGTATATCTGGCGCGTCAGATTTTCGATAAAAACAGACCCACCCCAGGGATCGATTGTTTGGGTCACTCCTGATTTATCGCGCAAATAAAGCTGGGTTTCCCGGGCCAGAGCTGCCGAATGATCCGACGGGAGTGCCAGTGCTTCATCGTAGGAGTTGGTATGTAAAGACTGGGTACCGCCGAATACAGCAGCCAAAGCCTCCAAAGTAGTGCGCGTCAGATTATTCCACGGTTGTTGGGCGGTCAGGCTCCATCCACTGGTTTGAGAATGGGTTCGTAACCTTTTGCTATAGTTGTTTTGGGGCTTGAATTTTGCAACCTCATCGTGCCACAATTTCCGGGCTGCCCGCATTTTGGCGATTTCGGTAAAAAATGAAGTGCCGATGCCCCAGAAAAAGGACATTCGTGGGGCAAATTCATCAATATCCAATCCCGCACGCAAAGCAGCGCGAATGTATTCCAGTCCGTCTGCTATGGTATACCCCACTTCCAAAGGAGCCGAAGCCCCTGCCTCGTGCATGTGGTAACCACTGACTGATATTGAATTGAAACGGGGCATATGCTGTCTTGCGTATGCCATCACATCCGAAACAATGCGCATCGATGGTCCAGGCGGATAGATGTACGTATTGCGGACCAGGAACTCTTTCAGGATATCATTTTGAATCGTTCCTGTAAGCGCCTCAGGTGGAACCCCTTGTTCTTCTGCGGTCACGATGTAAAACGCCATGATGGGGATCACCGCACCGTTCATGGTCATCGACACCGACATGCGATTGAGCGGTATACCTTCAAACAGCACCTTCATATCCTCGACCGTGTCGATCGCCACACCGGCTTTGCCTACATCACCTTTCACCAGTTGGTGATCGGAATCGTAACCCCGATGGGTCGCCAAATCGAAAGCTACAGATAATCCTTTTTGTCCCGCTTCCAGGTTTGCCCGATAAAATGCATTACTCTCCAGTGCCGTGGAAAACCCGGCGTACTGCCGGATGGTCCAGGGGCGTCCCACGTACATACTTGCATAGGGACCCCGGGTAAATGGGGGCATTCCGGGGTGGCCTGTTTTCCAGGTGCCGTCAACATCAGTCATGAAATATGAATTCTATTTAATACTCAACGCTATGAGAATGAAAGTTATGATTTTCCAGGATTATTCATAGCATTGTACTGGTTCGATTCTCGATGATTGCCAGAACTGGGATACCAATAATGCAGATTTCCATGACCGGGAAGTGCACCAGGACCTGAATTCTGATAGGAATTGCTGCTACCTCACCTTTGTCAATCCTCCTCTGTTATTAGTCGGGAGGAAACGCATCCGTTCTTAGTCATAGCTACTTAAAGATTTCAGTGATGGCGATATGACAAATAGAATCCGTAAATAGTGTCATCTATTTATGGTCTGGTGTAAAAGCCAGGGGTACAGTACGCGAATTTAAACTCATTCTTTTATGGATGGCATTTCACATTATCCTGATCGACAACACATACCCGTTTCCTTCAATTCACGATTATTTGATGTATTATTTGTTCACCTTGCCTTATATTCGCCGCTTATATGATTAGTTACCATACATTTGAATTGAAGAACGGGCTGAAGGTCATTCTTCACCAGGACAGAGATTCTACCCTTGCGGCTGTAAACGTATTATATCGATTGGGTTCAAAAAATGAACGGGAGGATCAGACCGGTCTGACGCATTTATTTGAACATATGATGTTCACCGGCACCCCGTCCGTGCCTGATATCGATGAATTGCTCCAGGATGCAGGAGGGGAAAACAATGCGTTCACCAACGCTGATTACACTAACTATTACTCGTACGCTCCCACCAGCAACCTCGAACTCCTGCTCGCCATTGAAGCCGACCGGATGCAAAATATCGAGATCACACCGGAAAAATTCAATATCCAAAGGAACGTCGTCGTCGAGGAATTTTATGAAACGTGTCTTAATCAGCCTTACGGCGATGTTTGGCATCTCATTTTGGATCTTGCGTTTAAAGAGCATCATTACAAATGGCCGACAATCGGAAAGACGCCGGAACACATCATCGAATCGACATATGAAACCATTCGGGAATATTATCAATATTACTGTCCGAACAATGCCATTTTATCGATCGGCGGAAATATCGAAATCGAAAAGGTCCAAAAACTGGTGGAAAAATACTTTGACCATATTCCTTCCAAATCATTTGACCTGCCCCGCCCCGGCCTGGAGCCCGTTCAAACCAGCCCCCGGTTCCAGCATGTTCAGCGAAACGTCCCTGCCTCGGCAATCTACATTGGATTTCATATGCCTGACAGGACTCACCGGGATTTTTATGCATTGGATATGCTGACCGATTTTTACGCCTACAATGATTCCTCTTATTTATACAAATCACTGGTAAAAAAACAGGAAATATTCTCCAGCGTGGATTCGTGGTTATCGGGATCGGTCGATCCGGGCTTGCTTTTATTTGAAGGGAAATTGAACGACGACGTGCCGATTGAAATGGCGATCGAACAATTAAAAGAGGCAGCTCGCGAAGGGATGAAACGCATCACAGCTCACGATGTTAAAAAAATCAAGAATAAAATTAAAACACTGCTGGTGCAAAGCGAGGTCAACGTTCTCAACAAAGTCATTTCACTGGCTTTTTTTGAATACCTGGGCAACATCGAGCTGATCAATTCCGAAGGAAATGAGTATGAAACCTTCACGGTGGACGAGATCACTCAGATCGGTCAGCGCTACATCGATTTCGACAAGGCCAACATCCTGGTTTATGAATCACAGCCCGAGTTGACATAAGGCGAAAAGGAAAGGCTTGGGGATGTCCGATGTTACGTCCAGCGGACATCTCAGCCCGACAGGATCGTATGGGCAGGTATTTGGTACAAATCAGGCACCACATGGTGGGAGTCAGGTTCGCAAAAACCACCACCCCACGCGGCCTATTGGTGTTTTAAATAGTGACCGAAATAACTGGCTTTCGTTTTCATATATGCTTCGTTGCTATCCCGGGTTGGCATTATCAATGGCTCCCGGCCCACCAATTTAACCGAAGATTCTTTGATGGCCTCTACTTTTTCAGGATTGTTGGTCATCAGGACGATCTCATGGACGTCCAAAATTTCCAGGATATCCACCGCCACATCGTAATGCCGCTCATCCGGCTCAAATCCCAGGTGAACATTGGCTTCGACGGTATCAAGTCCCTCATCCTGAAGTTTATAAGCCCTGAGCTTGTTGACCAGACCAATCCCCCGGCCTTCCTGCCGGAGGTAGATCAAAATTCCGCCCTCTTTACCAATCCGTTGTAGGGAAGTCACCAATTGCTCCCCACATTCGCATCGCAAGGATCCAAAAGTATCCCCGGTGATGCATTCGGAATGAATCCGCACCAGCACAGGTTGACTCAAATCCGCTTTTTCACTGACCAGGGCCAGGTGCGGGGTATAATCATCATCATTATCCCCGAAAGCTATGACCTGGAAATTCCCAAACTCAGTGGGTATTCCTGCTTCTGATAATTTCTTCATGCGGAACGAATACTATAATTGAAGTAAACTACTCAATAAAAACAACATCGCCGTGAATAGTTTATTTCAAGACGTCTAAATTTTGATCTACCGTGTTCAGGAAATGGAAAGCCGTTAATTATACGGCATCTTCATTCTCACCTTGCATTACGCGTTCCTGGCGGTTGATCGATTCCTGGTGAATGGCTTTGAGCACGTGATCGACGAATTTGGTCGATAATCCCAACGGGCCGGCTCCTTCCATGGTTCGCTCCAAAATTTCCGCCCACCGATCCTGCTGATAAATCGAAATGTTGTTGGATTTTTTGTACTCACCGATTTTCTCCGCCAGATTCATCCGATCAGCCAGCAATTGAAACAATTCCTTGTCAATCAAATCGATCTGAGCCCTCAGGTCACCGATGTTGTGCTGAACGACCGGATCATCCCCGGTTTCCTTCCGAACGATGAGTTTGTCCAATACATTCTTCTTCAGATTGGCCGGTGTCACTTGCTGAGCGGCATCACTCCATGCATCGTCCGGAGAAGGATGCGTCTCAAGCATGACGCCATCAAAATTGAGGTTGAGCGCAGCCTGGGATACCTGATACAGATTCTCCCGGTTTCCGGCGATGTGAGAAGCATCACATAGGATTTGGAGTTCGGGAAATTCCTGCTTCAATGCCAGCGGTATCTGCCATTGGGGGCTATTGCGGTACACGCTTTTACCATATCTCGAAAATCCCCGGTGAATGACTCCTACCCGGGTCAATCCGACATTGAGCATCCGTTCAATCCCGCCTTTCCACAGACTCAGATCCGGGTTGATTGGGTTCTTGA
The DNA here is from genome assembly GCA_937952445.1 of uncultured Bacteroidota bacterium. GTDB lineage: Bacteria > Bacteroidota > Bacteroidia > Chitinophagales > Saprospiraceae > Membranihabitans. The sequence continues at coordinate 5,330 of CALGAA010000290.1, forward strand.
TCAATACAGGAATGTCCGTTCCTTTCAACGCGTCGGCTACTTCCTGGACTGAAAATGGATTGACCGTGGTTCGGGCACCGATCCACACCACATCTACACCAGCTTTGATCGCTTCAAAGGCATGGTCCTTGTTGGCCACTTCCGTGGTGATTTTAAATCCGAATTCATCGCGAACTTTCTTCAACCATTGCAAACCTTCTGACCCGATCCCTTCAAAAGAATTGGGACGCGTTCGGGGCTTCCAGATACCGGCGCGAAACAAATCGACTTTCACGCCATTTTCAGCCAATTGACGGGCGGTCGCCATGACCTGCTCTTCCGTTTCCGCGCTACACGGACCCAGCACCTGAATCGGTCTGGTAAAATTCTCAAAAACTGGTTTAAAATTCATCTGTTAATTATTTAAGTATTTTTTTAATATCATTCGCACGCTCCATCATCTGGTAAAAACGATCAAAATCTTTTTTGATCAGCATGGTACGAAACTGGCTGATCACGTTGATGTGTTCGTCCAGCACATCGAGCACATTATCGCGGTTTTGTTGAAAAATAGGGATCCACGTTTCCGGATTACTCTTTGCCAACCGGACGGTACTGGAAAAACCCCCACCGGCCAGTTCGAAAATGCGATTCTCGTTGCGTTCTTTTTCAAGGACCGTCAGCGCCAGGGCGATCGAACTGATATGGGATATATGAGAAACGTACGCCGTGTGGACATCGTGGTCGGCCGAATTGTATTCTACAACATTCATTCCAATCTGTTCGTACATTTTCCTGACCTCATCCACGACCTCCGGGTCGCTGTCTTCCACATCACA
>CALGAA010000291.1 GCA_937952445.1 uncultured Bacteroidota bacterium
TTTTTTTGCGGGGCACACCGACCGGATCCCGTACGATTACGATGATGTGTTGGCGTCCTTAGGTCCGAGGCCGTCATTGATCATTGCGCCCCGGTACGATCAATCCGCTGATGTGACAAGCATCGAGGTGTTGGTGCAAAAGGCCAGGGCTGCCAATCCGGATTCTCAAATTGATCTCCAAATACCAAAGGATTATAATCGTTTTTCGGACGAAATGAGGGCTGCGGTTATCGATTGGCTGAACGTGAAAAAGTAAATCGGGGGGTATGGTTCCTTCTTCTGGTTTATGGTGCATAACCGATATTCCCCGAAACATTGCCGGTTTCGTTAATTCCGGTTCGGCCTCTTCATCTCTCCGGTTCGGTAGGTCCTGAATTTCATTACCCGGTGTTTTTGTTTGTGACTGCCCGGGCATTGAATTTTATCAGGACCCACTGCGTAATTTCCCCTGATACGTTGTCGGATTCATAAAAAAATCGGATCTGTAGGCTGGAATTTGCAAATAGTTTGCGAAATTTGCTATATTCGGTAACGTTACCGAGTTTTAAGTGGGTTAAACCTCCTGTTCGCAATGGGAATGAGGTGATCGAGAAGATTTTAAGGAAGGTGATTTTTAAGTATATATTAAACGGAATCCATAGTTGTGTATTCATTCTGGAAAACCATTCGAGCCTTATCATCCCAGCCTTTGGCCTGGTCTGTTTACACTTTTCTTTACGTTAAAACGACGAGCCCCCAAAAGGGATACCCCCACCGATTGGCCAGATTGATGGCCCTCGCACTGATAATGGCCAGCTCTGGTCAGGTATCGGCTCAGAAATCCATCGAAATTTATTCAAGCGAACTACACGAAAACGTGGTCCTCGAAGGTGCAGCAGAATGGGAAGAATACCGATGGGTGCTCAAGCGCAATATGGAAAAAATCATGGGACCGTTGCCCGACCGACACGATCTACCTCCGCTCGATATGAGGGTCAAGGATTCCCTGGTCACGGAGGATTACCTCAGGCTGAATATTGATTATCTGGCTGCACCGGGCGAGCGGGTGCCCGCCTATTTATACCTGCCCCACAGGGTTTCGGTTACGGGAAAGTCACCGGCGATTCTGGCCCTCCACCCCACAGGTGCGCAGGGAAAGAAAATTGTAGATGGGGAAGGCAAGGCCAATCGGGGCTATGCGAAAGAGTTGGCTCAACGAGGTTATATCGTGATCGCCCCTGATTATCCAAGTTTTGGAGACCTTGCGGATTACGATTTTGAAAACGATCGATATCAATCAGGCACCATGGCTGCTATTTTTTACCATATGCGGGCTGTGGATCTTCTCTTGGAACGCAACGAGGTGGATCCTGAACGACTGGGTGTAATCGGTCATTCTTTGGGTGGGCACAATTCGATATTTGTAGGAGCTTTTGATGAAAGATTAAAAGTCGTGGTGACCAGCAGTGGATGGAACCAGATGGAATACTACGACATAGGGCCTGTGGCGTCCGAGCGGTATGGCGGACGATTGGGCCCTTATGCTCAGGATCGGTATATGCCCCTGGTCCGGGATAAATACCAGTTAGATGGGAATAAAATTCCGATCAATTACCACGAAATGATTGCTCTACTGGCCCCCCGGGCTTTTTTTTCCAATTCACCGATAAATGATTCCAATTTTGATGTGAAAGGTGTAGAAGTGGGAATGGAAATGGTTAGTGATGTTTACCGTTTTTTTGAGGCGAAAAACGTTCTTCAAGTCCGGTATCCGGATGCGGAACACGATTTTCCGACAGAAACCCGGCGGGAAGCTTACGAATTTATCGATCAGATACTCGAACATTCACCGAGTCAACATGAGATGGAATAACTTAAAAATTACAAAATGTCAAACGTCATAGCTTTTTCGATTCCTTCCACCACCAAATTTTTAGTTTGGATGAATACGTGCTTTCTGGTGCTGACCACCTTCGGTCATTTGACAGCCCAGCAGGAGATGGCAACGGATCAAATGGTTAGTTTATATGCTGGAGCGGCGCATGCCGATATCACCCCCTCTGTCGATGTCAGGAATTGGGTCAACGGCGAGCCGTATGGGGAAATTCACGATTCCATTTTTGCGCGGGCTACAGTGTTGAGCGACGGAAACCAAAAAGTCGTTATCCTGCACTGGGAACTGGTCGATGTGGGGGAATCCGCGCGCGATGAGATCAGAACCCGAATTTCGGAAGAATTGGACATTCCGTCTCACCATATCCTGGTCAATGCAGCGCACAACCATTCCGCACCCTGGTGTCCGGTGTATGGGGAGGACAACCAACGTGGACAAGAGCGATATCCCTGGTGGGTGACCAGGCATATGGAAGCTCAGGACAATGATCCGGCTTTTAAGCAGTGGAGGGAAAAATTACTCAGCCAATCCCTGGCTGCAGTAGAGGAAGCCAATTCCAGGCTGACCCCGGCGACCATGTGGCTGGGAAGATATGATGTGTCGGAATTTATCCGAAACAGAAGGCCGCGACCGGTTCGGGAGGGAATCGTCCGTTCCGGTTTACCGTCCGGATTCAACTACCTCCACGAGGATTGGGATCCCAAAGTATTGAGCGGAGACAGGACTTTCGGGCCCCTGGACAGGACCATGACCGTCCTTTCATTTCGAAACGCCGATGGCAATAACATCGCCACTATTTTTCAACTCGCTTGTCATGCCGTATCCATTTATCCGTACATGGATGCGATATCTGGAGATTGGTCCGGTGCCGTCACCAGGGAATTATCGCGCTCGTTGGACGGAGAAAATATGTTTTTGCAAGGTGCTGCCGGAAACGTCAATCCATGGCGCAGAGGCGAAGAAGCCGTGGAAGAAATGGCAAAGGGTCTGACCCATGGCATCCTGACCGCTTATAATTACAGTGCCCAAATCCAAACGGACTCGGTACGAACGGATCGGGCCGTGGTCGGTTTGCCGTTGACCGATTATGGGAAAGAACGGACCGGCCTGGAGAATATCGATGCTGAAATCATGGCGATAACGATCGGGACCGTAGCTTTGGTAACTTTGCCCGGAGAACCGATGACGGAATTGAATCTGGCGATACAAAAAGATTCGCCATTCCCCCAAACCATTGTCCTGGGGTATTCCAACGGGAACGGTGGCCATTATTGCGGAATGCCGGGTGAAAAAGCACACGGGGGGTACGAAACCGGTGAACGAACCAATCTGGGGGCTGATCAGGCCGGAGGGCTCATGGTGAACACAGCCGTCGGATTGTTGGAAAAACTAGACCAGAAAAAGTAAAAATTGATGAACATAAATCCATTGACCGAACGATTAGTTTCAGTTTGCCGCAGTTTCAGAATTTTGATTGCAATTGCAGCAGTGGCGACCTTCTGGAGCTGTAATTCGGAGAATGGACAAAAAAAGCAAGGGGACATGGATGATGTGGTATTTTTAATCAGTGAAGACCCGAATAACTACGAGGCCCACCTTACAATACCTGAATTTGCCTCTCAACTGGAGAATAATTTTCCGATCAAAGCCCACGTTTTGTTGGGCGACGGGCCCCAAAATGCTTATCAATTCCCTGACCTGGGTATATTGGAAGAAGCGGAATTGTTGGTGGTGTTTTGCCGCCGACTGGCCCTTCCCGAAGATCAAATGCAAGCAATCAAAAATTATATTGAAAGGGGAAAACCGGTGATGGGTATCCGGACGGCCAATCATGCTTTTTCGGTACGGGAAGACAGCATCCCTTCGGGGTATACGGATTGGTGGGAATTTGTCCCGGAAGTATTGGGGAGTACCAATGAGGGCTACGGACCGGTGGAACCAGGCACCACGATTTCGGTGGTTAGTTCGGCCGCCACTCATCCCATTTTACATGGTATCGAAGAAACCTACTGGCATTCCATTGGAAATGTTTATAAAGTCGGTGAATCTCTCGATGAAAAAGCGACCGTGTTGTTGCGGGGAGAAGTGCAGGAGGAAGGATTGGATGAACCCGTGGCCTGGATCAGAGAAAATCAATACGGTGGGCAGGTGTTTTATTCATCGGTAGGACATCCCGAGGATTTTAAAAATAAAGACAATATAAAAATTTTAAATCAGGCAATAGCTTGGCTAATTCAACACTCAAATTAATCAAATTTATTTCGATGAAAAACTTTCTGAAAATAGCAACATTGCTTTTTGTTGGTGGAATTATGTATTCGTGTGGAGAGGACCCTTTATATCCCGATCCCATGACCCCTGAAGAATCTATGGCTACCTTTCAATTGGATGAACGCTTTGAAATTCAATTGGTGGCGGCTGAGCCAGTGGTCATGGATCCAGTTTCTATGATTTTTGACGAGAAGGGCGGTATTTACGTAGTGGAAATGCCGGATTATCCGTTCAAACCAGAGACTGGACCAGGGCAAGGCCGGATCAAAAAACTGATCGATGCAGATGGGGACGGTTATATGGAAGATTTTGTGGTTTTTGCTGACCAGATTATGGATGCAACCAGCATCCTTCCTTGGAAAGATGGTTTACTGGTTACCGCTGCGCCCCACATTTGGTACATGAGAGATACCGATGGAGATGGAGTGGCAGATGAAAAGGAAATTTTGTTCACCGGGTTTTTCGAAAACAACCAGGAGGCTCAGATCACCAACCTTCGGTTTGGGGTGGACAACTGGATTTATGCGACCAACCATGGTCAACAAGGTGAAGTCACCTTTGCGCGCAAACCCGATGCTCCAGCGCTGCCGGTGGGAGGTGCTGATTTCCGATTCCGACTGGATACCGATGAGTTTGAACGGGAAACTGGCCCGGGGCAATTTGCTCACGCCCTGGACAACCACGGCCATCGTTTTGTAACCCAAAACACGATTCACATCCAGCAGATGGTAATGCCATCCAGATATTTTAGCCGGCATCCTTACCTGCCTTCGACCCGGGCGATGGTGAATATTTCAGATCACGATCTGCGGATGTTCCAGCTTGCGGAAGCTCCTTATTGGAGAGTAGAACGGTCAGCCCGTCGTCAAAAAGTGTACGATGAGCAGGGACTGGGCCGGATCGAACACGTAGAAGGGCATTTTTCTGGTGCTTCCGGCGGGTATTTTTATGGAGGATCGCTGTTTCCGGATGAATTTAATCAGTCCATTTTTACCGGAGAAGTGATGGGTGGTCTGATCCACCGGGATGTTCTGGTTTACAACCCTGATCAGGTGGTCTACACAGCTTCCAGAGCTGAAAATGAACTGGATCGTGAATTTCTGGCGTCCACAGATATGTGGTTCCGACCGACCAATTTCACCGTGGGACCTGACGGAGCGTTGTACCTGGTCGACTACTACCGTCAGCACATCGAAACGCCGCTTTCCATCCCCGAGGATTTGATGGAAGACATGGATTTCCTGGCCGGTAGCGATATGGGCCGGATTTACCGCATCGTACCCAAAGGGACCGCCCCGTTGAATTTTGCCGAAATCCAGGGAGAACCTTCAGTAGAAGAATACCTTGACTGGCTGACAAATCCAAATCAATGGCACAGGCAGCAGGCACAGCGGGTGTTGCTTCAGAATGGAGATCCTTCGATCCTTCCTCAGGTGGAAGAGATTTTTAATTCC
>CALGAA010000292.1 GCA_937952445.1 uncultured Bacteroidota bacterium
GGCCTATGGATACGCACGGCCTATGGATACGCACGGCCTATGGATACGCACGGCCGTGCGCATCTACGGTATCATTGTTGATACCCATGGTCAAATGGATGCGCATGGTTGCAGGGATACGCATGGATACAAATGACCACATGGATACGCATGACCGTATGGTTGCGTACGGCCGTATGGATACGCGTGACCGTCGCCCGGGGTTTCATGGATATCATGGTTGACATGCACGACCGTGCGGTATCAACGCCCCACCAAGACCGTCCCAATTGGAAATCGCAAATCAACCATGGTGCCTTTCCTTCAACACCTGCATCACCTCCTCCAGACGGATCCCTTTTGCCGCCAGCAATACCGTAAAATGATACAATAGGTCTGCAGCTTCACCCTTAAAAAGCGCTTCGTTTTCATCCTTGGCTTCGATCACCAATTCCACGGCCTCCTCCCCCACCTTCTGAGCTACCTTATTGATGCCTTTATCAAATAACAGGTTGGTATAACTACCTTCCTTCGGATTTGCCTGGCGATCCAGCACGATCTCTTCCAACCGACTCAGGTCAAAACTGTCCTCCGCCGCCAGGTCAAAGCAAGTGCGATTTCCCGTATGACACACGGGTCCAACAGGTACAGCCAATACCAGCAAGGTGTCCGCATCACAATCCAGGAATATATTTTGCACATTCAGGAAATTGCCCGATGTCTCCCCTTTCGTCCACAAACGCTTCTTGCGCCGGCTGTAAAACGTGACTTTGCCTTCTTCCAGGGTTTTTAGAATACTCCCGGCGTTCATATAACCTAACATCAACACTTCCCGGTTTCGATGGTCCTGCACGATGGCCGGGACCAGACCGCCTCCTTTGTCAAAATCGATGGTGTGAATGTTTTTTGTCGTAATCTCGTTCATATGCTCTATATTGACCCGAAACCGCAGCTCCGGTTTAATTTTGGGGACCAATTCTACCGAACCGAAATCCCATTCTCCTTCAAATACGCTTTCAATTCCGGAACAGGTACCTCGTTAAAATGAAATATCGATGCCGCCAGCGCCGCATCCGCCGCATTCGCCCGGAACAACTCCAGAAAATGAGCCTTTGTCCCTGCCCCGCCCGACGCGATCAGCGGAATTTTTATGGAACGGTTGATCCGCTCCAGTACATCTATGGCAAAACCCTGTTTGGTACCATCGTGGTCCATGGACGTAAACAAAATCTCCCCGGCCCCCCGTTTTTCACATTCCACTACCCAATCAAAAACATCCAGCTCGACTTTTTTGGTTCCTCCCGACGTATGTACATACCATTTGTCCCCGATTTGACAGCCGTCCACCGCAATGACGATGCACTGCGAACCAAATGCTTTCGCTGCTTCGTCGATCAAATCCGGGTTTTGCACGGCTGCTGAATTAATCGCCACCTTGTCCGCCCCATTCTCCAGGGCCGTCGCCACGTCTTCCACCGTCCGGTTTCCACCTCCGATGGTAAACGGGATATTGATCTGCTCCGCTACCCGCCTGGCCAGGTGTGCGATGTTTTTTCGCTTTTCCACGGTGGCCGTAATATCCAGAAATACAAGCTCGTCAGCTCCGTGTTCGCAATACCGCAACGCCAGTTCGACCGGGTCACCTGCATCCCGTAATTTTACAAAATTGACCCCTTTAACCGTCCGCCCGTCCTTCACATCCAGGCACGGGATAATTCGTTTCGCTATCATCCGATAAATTTTTCAAGTTCCCTGAGCGTAATCGCATTTTCATAAATGGCTTTCCCAATGATCACGCCTTCACAGCCGATCCTTTCCATTTCTTCCACATCACCCATGTGCCGGATTCCTCCGCTGGCGATCAAATATATAGTGGGAACCGTATCCAATAAAGAGGAATACAATTCCGTGGCCGGGCCTTCCATCATCCCATCCCGGTCAATATCCGTACACAAAACATACTGCACCCGGGAATCGTGATAATCCCGGACGACCTGTTCCAGATCCATCCTGGTCGTCTCCTGCCACCCCCCCACGGCGATTTTTCCCTGACGGGCATCCGCTCCCAGAATGATTTTTTCCTCTCCATACGTCTCCAAAATACCGAAAAACATCTCTTCATCGCGAAATGCCATGCTCCCGATCACCACCTGACTTGCCCCGCTGTCTAAGGCCGTTTCGACATCTTCCGGACTGCGAATACCGCCTCCAAAGTCCACGGCCAGGTTGGTCCGCGTAGCGATTTTTTCCAGAATCCTGAAATTCACTACCTTCCCGGCTTTGGCCCCGTCCAGATCCACCAAATGTAAAAATTCGATGCCGTGATCCTCAAATTCCTTCGCCACATCCAGTGGATCGTTTCGATAAATCGTTTTTTTCTTAAAATCACCTTTTTCCAAACGGACACATTTCCCATCAATCAGATCAATGGCCGGTATAATTCTCATAGTTATAAATTTATAAAATTCTCAATGAGTTGGTGCCCCACCAAACCCGACTTTTCGGGGTGAAACTGGGTCGCCATATAGTTGTCCCGCGCCAGCACCGACGTAAATTCCACTCCGTATATGGTCCGGCCTATGGTTGCCGGCGCGATCGCAGCGTAATAACTGTGCACAAAATAGAAAAAAGAATCCTGAGGTATACCCCGCAGCAGATCATGATCCGCAAAACGCATGGTATTCCAGCCCATATGGGGGACCTTCATTCCCTGACGGTCGGGAAAACGTACCACCGGGATATCAAACACGCCCAGACAATCCACATCCCCCTCTTCCGAATGGCGACACATGAGCTGGAGGCCCAGGCAAATGCCCAGAAAAGGACCCGTGTATGCCCGAATGACCTCGTCGAGGTGATGGGTTCGCAGGTATTTCATCGTGGTACTCGCCTCCCCTACCCCGGGAAAAATGATTTTATCTGCCTTGATCAACCGGTCCGGATCTCCGGTAAGTACGGGTTTGACATTCAGCCGCTCCAGCGCAAAAAGCACCGACTGAATATTCCCCGCGTTGTAATTGAGGACGGCGATTTCTTTCATAAAACTCCTTTGGTGCTGGCTAAGGTCAAATCGTTTTTATCCCTTCGGATCGCGGATTTCAAAGCGCGGGCAAAAGCCTTGAAAATCGACTCGATCTTGTGGTGATCATTCTCGCCCCGGGCATCGATTTGGAGATTCATCCGGGCTTCGTCGGAGAACGATTTAAAAAAGTGCGAAAACATTTCCGTGGGGACGTCTCCGATCCGGTCCCGCAGGAATTTCACATCCCACAAAAACCAGGGACGGCCACCAAAATCCATGAGAACCAGTGCTCTGCAATCGTCCATCGGCAGCGAAAATCCATACCTCGCCATTCCGATTTTGGCCCCCATGGCTTCCCGAAAAGCAGCTCCGAGCGCCAGCCCCGTGTCTTCTACCGTGTGGTGTTCGTCGACGTGCAGATCGCCGTCCACCTCCAGCACCAGATCGATTCCGCCGTGCCGGGCAATTTGATCGAGCATATGGTCAAAAAACGACAGCCCCGTCGAAATTTGAGATTGTCCGGACCCGTCGAGATCCAGGGAAAGTTTAATTTTCGTTTCGTGGGTATCCCGTTCATAAGTCACTTTTCTCGGCAAACCGACCAGGTAATCCCGGATTTCAGCCCACGTATTGGCTCTCAGCGCCACAGAACCGGCCCAATCTTCTGTCCCCGTCTCGCGTTGATCCAGCGGATCAATGGATTGGCCGAGAAGAATCCCCTTCGCTCCGAGGTTGCGAGCGAGTAACATATCCGTTTTCCGGTCTCCGATCACGAACGATTTTTCCAGATCAAACTCGCCGTGCAGGTATTCGGTCAACATCGCCGTTCCCGGTTTACGGGTAGGCTTGTTCTCATGGGGAAAACTCCGGTCGATATGGACGTTGCGAAACCGGATGCCTTCGCTCTCCAGGATTTCCAGCAGCAGATTTTGGGGTCCCCAAAACGTATCCTCCGGATATGAATCCGTGCCCAGCCCGTCCTGATTGGTCACCATGACCAGTTCGTAGGTTTTCAGGGCCACGATGTCCCGCAGCGCGGAAATGCAACCGGGAACCAGTTTAAATTTTTCATACGAATCCACCTGGTAATCTTCCGGGGGCTCTTGAAGCAGGACGCCATCGCGATCGATGAACAGGAGTTTTTTCATTTTTTGGTCAAAATTTTAAGTTGTTTCATAAACAAGGTATTTTCCGATTCGGTCCCGATGGTCACGCGCAGGCAATCCTGGCACAGCGGAGTGGTATGGCGGTTTCGCACGACGATGCCTGCCGCCTTCAGTCCCGCAAAAATTTCCTGGGAATTTTGGATGCGGAAGAGGACAAAATTGGCATCGGTGGGGAAAACGTCGGTGACGGCTTCCAGCGATTCCAAAAACTGGATGACCCGGTCCCGTTCCTGCAGAATCCGGCTCACCTCCTTGCGCATCGAAACGGTGTCGTCCAATAATCCGGTAATGTACCGTTGGGTATATTCGTTGACGTTGTAGGGGGGCTTGACCGCGTTCATCAACCGAATAATCCACGGGGAAGCAAACGCCATTCCACATCGCAAACCCGCCATACCCCACGCTTTGCTAAACGTTTGCAAAACCACCAGATTGGGAAAATCCGGGATGATATTCACCATCGAAGGTTCGTTTGAAAAATCGATGTAGGCCTCATCCACTACTACGATCCCCGGAAAATTCCGGAGCAGATCGATGATGATTTGCTGGTCCTGGAGATTGCCCGTCGGATTGTTGGGACTGCAAATCCACAGTATGCGATCGTGGGGCCGGACGTTGTCCAGAAGCTGATCCCGGTCGATGTCAAACGATTCCGTGAGCATGGTCGTGTTGACCTGCACATCATTGATATCGGCGGCCACGCGGTACATACCGTAGGTCGGCTCCAGTACGTGGATCGCGTCCTGTCCGGGGTTGCAGAAAATCCGGATCAGAATATCGATGGGTTCGTCGCTGCCATTGCCGATGAATATAGAATCGGTGGGCAGTCCTTTTAATTTGGACAATTTCTTTTTCAGCGACGATTGCAACGGGTCGGGATACCGGTTGTACACGTGGTAATCGTTCGGATTTTCGTTGGCATCGAGATGGACCTTAGCCTCGCCGGTAAATTCGTGTCGGGCAGACGAATACGGGACCAACGTTTTGATATTGTCCCGCACCAATTTGAAGTATTGCTGGAAATCTTCCATCTTTTTTATACGTCTTAATGTTTCTTTTTCAGGATTGTTTTTGAAATTCCATGCGGACATCCACCGCCCGGCGGTGCGCATCGAGTTGTTCGGCATCCGCCAGCGTCCGGAGCGTTTCAGCCAGACCGGTCAATCCTTCCCGGCTCAGTTCCTGGAACGTGATCTTTTTCACGAACGAATCCAGCGACACCCCGGAATACACCCGCGCCGCGCCATTCGTCGGCAGGGTATGATTGGTCCCCGAAGCGTAATCCCCGGCCGTTTCGGGGCTGTACGGTCCGATAAACACCGATCCGGCATTTTTGATTTCCCTCAAATCGTATCGATTCCGCTCCCGTTGGATAATCAGGTGTTCGGGCGCGTACCAGTTGATCAGATCAATCGCCTCCCTGCGCTCCACCGCGATCATCACGCAGTGCCGGAGCGCCTCATCGATGATTTCCAGTCGTGTCAAATGAGCTTTTTGGGCGTTGACCGCATCTCGTGTCTGCTGCGCGAAATCAAGGCTGTCGCAGATCAACACCACCTGGCTGTCTCCCCCGTGTTCGGCCTGGGCAAGCAAATCAGCGGCCACAAATTCGGGATGCGCGTCGTCATCGGCCCAGACCAACACCTCTGAGGGTCCGGCCGGCATATCGATGGCGGTTCCCGTGGACTGAACCGCAAGTTTGGCCCGGGTCACAAACTGATTTCCGGGCCCAAATATTTTATCGACGCGGGGAATCGATTCGGTACCGTAAGCCATCGCCGCGATGGCCTGGCTTCCGCCCACCTTATATACATCGCGGATGCCACACAGGGAGGCGGCATATAAAATGGCGGGATGGATTTGCCCGTGTGCATCGGGGGGAGAACACAGGACGATTTTTTCGCAACCCGCGATTTGGGCGGGCACGCCGAGCATCAATACGGTCGAAATCAGCGGTGCTTTTCCACCGGGGATATAGAGGCCCACGGAGTCGATCGGCCGGTTCTCCCGCCAGCAAAACACACCGGGCCGGGTTTCGATTTTCCGCACTTCTTCGTCCTGGCTTTGGTGAAACACTTCGATATTGGCCCTGGCGATCAGCAGGGCAGATTTCAAATCGCGGTCCACCTGGCTGATGGCGGCTTCGATTTCGGCATCGCAGACCCGCACCGCATCGATCCTGACTCCATCGAGTTGTTCGGTCAGATTGATCAACGCCTGATCTCCTCCGGTCCGCACCTGGTGCAGAATGTCGGCGACGATCTGATTGATTTGTTCGTTCGAACTCGCCCCGTCGTGATCCGGCCTTTGCAGGGCTCGCATGGCCTCGTTTCTTAGGGGTCGGTCGAGAATTTTCATAATGTACGATTGATGTTAAAGTATAGGTTGAGGTCGGGTGGTTGAGAACGTGTTTGGATGTTACAAAATCATTTTCTCAATCGGAACCACCAACAGGCTTTCTGCCCCGTTGGCTTTCAGTTCTTCGATCACCTCCCAAAAGTCCTCTTCGCTCAATACCGAATGCACGCTGGACCAGCCTTCTTCCGCGAGGGGAAGAATGGACGGACTTTTCATGCCCGGTAATAATTCAACGATTTTGTCCAACCGATCATTGGGCGCGTTCAGTAAAATATATTTGCTTTCGGCTGCTTTTTGAACTGCCTTGATCCGGAAAATCAATTTATCGAGCAGATCCTGTTTTACCTCATCGAGGTTTTGGCAGCTAATCATCACCGCCTCTGAATCCAGAATGCGTTCCACCTCTTTCAGGCCATTGCTCAACAGGGTCGAACCGGTGCTGACGATATCGCAAATCCCATCGGTCAATCCGATCCCGGGAGCGATTTCCACCGAACCCGAAAGGGTATGGATCCGGGCGCTTACCTGATGCTGGTCGAGAAAATTTTTCAAAATCACGGGATAGGACGTTGCGATTTCTTTGCCTTCGAGGTCCCGGACGCCGTGGTATTCGTGATCCCGGGGAATGGCGATCGACAGCCGGCACCGGGAAAAACCCAGCCGCTGGCTCAGGTTTACCTTATTCCCGCCTTCTTGCAGTACGTTGAGCCCGACGATGCCGACATCTGCGATGCCTTTTTCGACGTAATCGGGGATATCGTCGTCCCGCAGGTAATAGATGTTCGCCGGAAATCCGGAGCTTTGGGCGATGAGGCCGCGGCTGCTGCTGTTGAACCGGAGTCCACATTTTTTAAGGAGTTGGACCGAGTCCTCGCTCATGCGGCCTTTTTTCTGGATGGCAATGTTTAACATAGGTCGTTTTTAAAAAGAAAATGGCTTATCAACAATCAGTGATAAGCCAACGAATAAATTTATATTTTCAATATATACATTGCTTACCACTCCGATCCGGAATGATGGTATCTCCAATGATGCAATGTATGTGTGCTGTGATTCATAATCCCGCCAAATATACAAAGTCATTTGAAAACTGTTGCAAAAAGAGTCAAATTAATGACGAATTAGGAATAGTCCGCCCTGGGCGGCCTATTCGTTTGGGCGAATTCCGCTCCGCTTTATTCGCGTTTGGGTCCTGGTCGCTGTTGCGCCCCGGACGTTTGGGGCCTCACGGCCGTTTGGTGGTGACGTTCTTTATTATAATAGTCGTTATTTACCTGGTGATATTGTAGCCCCCGATTGAAATCGGGGGTTTAAGGGTTAAAAACAAGATTTGAGATCCGTAGGATCGACTGATA
>CALGAA010000293.1 GCA_937952445.1 uncultured Bacteroidota bacterium
GCAGGGATGGTTGAATTATACGTCAGACTCAGTCCCATCATTTCGATCGCGGAAGACATGGTATTGGCAGTATACATTCCCCCACATGCGCCGGGACCCGGGATGGCGTTTTCGATGACATCAAAATATTCTTTTTCCGTAATGTGGCCATTGCTAAATTGACCCAGTGCCTCAAATACTGAAACAACGTCGAGTTTTCGTCCTCCCAGTAATCCGGGAGCTATCGTTCCACCGTAGACGAGAATGGAGGGTCTGTCCAGTCGCAACATTGCCATCAAAGCACCCGGCATATTTTTGTCACATCCCACTACCGTGACCAGTCCGTCGTAATATTGAGCAGAACAAACTGCCTCGATCGAGTCCGCAATGATCTCTCTGCTGGGGAGAGAAAACCGCATTCCGTCGGTCCCCATCGAAATTCCATCGCTCACGCCGATGGTGTGAAAAATCAAACCGACCAGGTTTTGAGCCTGCACACCTTTTTTGATCTCTTTGGCGAGGTCGTTCAGGTGCATATTGCAGGGGTTGCCTTCCCACCCGGTACTTACAATCCCTACCTGAGCTTTGTCAAAGTCTTCATTGGTCAATCCTACCGCATGTAGCATAGCCTGGGCTGCAGGTTGTGTAGGATCCTTGGTTAAGCGTCGACTGTATTTATTTATTTCGTGACTCATATCGGTTAATTTGTCCTTGACATACGAAGATACTACGATGCGGTGATGCGAATCTTTATAATTGAGAATGTCTTACAACGTTCTATGTGCAATTGATGGGCGTATTTGATTCATTATCAATGTATTGTGATTTTGTGGATTACACCCTTTACAATCCGCCATGAGATTAAATACGGCTCCATATCCCTTACAATCCGCTAAAGTACGGGGATTCAGAAGAATGAGAGCACAATTCATGCCAAGTCAACGGTATCTTTTTCGGTAATCATTGCGAAATAGCAAAGAAACACCAAAATGAAGCGACGAAACCGTCACGTCACTTGCGGAAAGACTGCTTAGATGATTGTAGCCGGCTATGGGCGAAATTGTGATCAAATCCGATACGCCAAAATCAACGCCTAGCGCGATTCCGGCTCCCAATATTTGATCATATGCATCTGACGAAGTATCTGAAATACGGGTGGACCAGGTCGGAGTAAGCCGGATAAAAAATCCTTTTTGGAACCAGAAAGCATTCTTCGAAAAGGTAGGACAATCACAATCATTTACAAAATCCAGGGGATAAAAAGCGATCGGCAGGCTTGCGCCGAGATTCAAATGACTTCCATTTTCCTGGAGCTGATGCGCCTGGAGTAAAATTCCGGGATAAAATTCCAACCGATAATTCTTCAATCTGGTCCAATAATGAGCAGAACCTTCGATCATGGATTGGGCAGGCCAGGAGGAAGCCTCATCACTATTGTTCAGGTGATTGTGATACTGCGTTTGGAGGCTAAATTGGGCAGACGCCTGACTCAAACCTCCTAAAATCAAAAGGATAAGAATAAAAAATCGATTCACTTTATGGCCATTTAGGGAACAAAACGTCAAATTTGTCCTTTGAAGTTTATAAATTCACAAGATTGTGAGAACAAAAGGAATTCAACAACAGAAAGTCAAGGTGGTCACGTTGGGGTGCTCAAAAAATTTAGTGGATTCGGAGAATATAATCACCCAACTTCGAGCCAATGATATCGATACTATTCACGAGGGGACCGGGGAATGTGATGTCGCAATTATCAACACCTGTGGGTTTATCGATCTGGCAAAAGAAGAATCGATCGATGCGATCCTGGATTACGTCGACCGCAAACAAAATGGGCTTGTAGAAAAAGTATACGTTACGGGATGCTTGAGTCAGCGGTACCGGGATGACCTTCAGCGCGAAATCCCGGATGTCGATGCATGGTTCGGAACCATGGAACTTCCGGCACTCCTTCAGAAGTTTGAAGTTGATTACAGGAAAGACCTGATCGGCGACCGGTATTTAACAACCGTGGACCATTATGCTTACCTTAAAATATCAGAGGGTTGCAACCGGACATGCGCATTTTGTGCGATTCCTTTGATGCGTGGAAAGCATATATCACAGCCCATCGAACGGCTGGTGGACCAGGCCAGGCATTTTGCAAGGAGGGGGGTACGGGAATTGATTCTGATCGCACAGGAATTGACCTATTACGGGCTGGATATTTACAAGAAAAGAGCTTTGCCAGAACTCCTGGATGCGCTTTGTGAAGTAGAGGGCATCGAATGGATCAGACTTCATTATGCCTATCCCACCAAATTTCCTCTGGAAATCCTGGACGTGATGAAACGTCAACGCAAAGTGTGCAACTATCTTGACATTCCTTTGCAACATGCATCAGATCCGGTCCTGCAACGTATGCGCAGACAGATTACCCGCAATGAAACCGAAACCTTGCTGAACACCATTCGTGAGCAGTTGCCCGGAATCGCTATAAGAACAACGATGCTGGTCGGTTTTCCCGGGGAAACAGAATCAGATTTTGAGTCCTTGGTCCGGTTTGTAGAAGAACAGCAATTCGAAAGATTGGGTGTATTCGCTTATAGCCATGAAGAGTCGACCTCGGCTTATGATTTGGAAGATGATGTTCCGGAGGAGGTGAAAATCGACCGGGTCAATCGGTTGATGGAAGTACAACGGGTGATTTCAAATCGGAAGAACCAAAACCGCATCGGTGAAAAAATGCGGGTCCTGATCGATCGGAAGGAGGGGGATTTTTACTACGGTCGCTCTGAATTTGATTCGCCGGAAGTGGATAACGAAATTATTATTCCAGGTGAACATTATGTGCGGATCGGAGACTTTGTGGATGTCGAAATTTATGACGCCCTGGAATATGACCTTTATGGTACACCATTATGAGACGACTGATCAATTATATCAATCCCTGGATAATGGCTTCCGGTCTTCTTCTGGTTTTTTTACTGATTTATGCCGGTCATTTTGTGGTAGTTCAGATTTCAGGAGGGACCATGGATGTCCTTCAGATATGGGTATACGTGATGGGAGCCTCTATGGTATATTCCATATTTTCGGCGATCAACATCCTGTATGCAGCTAATACCAGCAGGTATTACTCGCGTGCGATGATGGGGTACATAGCTTTGGTCATTGTCGGTGTGATTCTCGCAACTTTGATCAGCGGAAAAAGCATACTGGAACTCCAAACCTATCGCCGGGTGTTTATATTTGTAGTGTTCACTTTTCTGGTAATGGTTACGATCGTGACCTTGATTAAGCAATTGGAGAATTGGTCCAGGAGAGATGACGAGGAATTCTTGAAAAAAAAGTAACCGAATATGAAATACACGATGCTGACTATGGTGATTGTCCTTTCGATAATGGGGTGTGATAGAAGTACAGGACAAACTGAAGCTTTGAACTCACCGGCACCCGAAATCGAGAAAATCGTAAAAACCGATGCGGAATGGAAGGCTGAATTGCCACAGATGACATATTACGTTATGCGCGAAGCCGGGACCGAACGGGCCTTTACCGGAGCGCTTCTCCAAAATCAAAAGACTGGAATATACCATTGCGCTGCGTGTAACCTTCCGCTGTTTTCGTCGGAAACGAAATTTAAATCAGGAACAGGATGGCCGAGCTTTTATCAGCCGATTAAGGAAGGATATGTACTCGAAAAAAAAGATACTTCGTTGGGGATGGTTCGGATTGAAGCGGTCTGCGCCCGATGCGATGGCCACCTGGGTCATGTGTTCAATGACGGCCCTAAACCTACTGGCCTTCGGTATTGCCTGAATTCAGCGGCGCTGGCGTTTGAAGAGAAACCCTGATTGTTTCTCGAGCTGCTAACCTCGTGGTGCATACATCTGCAGTATTCTTGTCTTATTGATATATCGATTTATCACGGTGTGACCAGTCGAAGTTCAAAGAGGGGATATTCGGTCTGATCCAGATCCACTTCTTCTGGATATACATCCCTCAATTTAGAAATGAGCAATCGGCGGGCTTGCCCGGAGTCGGTTTTCGGAATCTCCAGAATGTATTGCATACCCCGGGCTTGAGACTTCCTTTCCAATATGGAATACCCGGCCTGTGGAGCCCACTCTTCCAGGATATGGACTATTTCAAAATCAATATCGATCTCCCAGGTTTCTTTTGGAATGATGACGACGATGGTCGCCTCATCCAATACGGCCTCAGCGCATTCCCGGTAGGCCTGGATCAAACCGGAAGTGCCGAGCAGGGTGCCCCCAAAATATCGGACCACCACAATCATCGAATCGGTAACCTCAGCTTTGATGAGTTGACCGAGGATGGGCCGGCCAGCTGTACCTGATGGCTCACCATCGTCATTGGCCCTTTCTTCCGGTTCCGCATGCCCCAATCGCCAGGCATAGCAATGGTGTCGTGCCTTGGGATGAAGGGATTTGATTGCGGCTAAAAACTGATCCGCTTCCTCCTGATTACGCACTGCCCGGCTAAACCCGATAAAACGCGAACCTTTGACCCGGATCATGGCCTCTGATTCTCCTTCTAAGGTTTTGTACGTACCGACCATTTTTAAAAAGTACTTTTGTTCCTGCTGAATCTGAACTTCAGACAAAAGTACAGGGAATAATCAGGAATAAAAAAATACACCTGAATTGGTCGATCTATACCAACAAAAGTTATCTTTGCTCTTTATTAAGGCAATTTGCCGGAATATACGAACGAGTATCTACAAAGCATGACACTACCCGTTTTATTGATTATTATTACAGCCATCGCGTTATTTGTAACCCTACTCAATGGACTCGTGCTGAACAAAACCCGACATTGGATCCTTTCTTTTCTTCAATCGTTTAGCGGTGTATTCTTTTTGTTTTCGGGCTTTGTAAAGGCGATCGATCCCCTCGGAACATCCTATAAAATGGTGGATTATTTTAACGCATTTTCAAAGCACCTGGCCGGGACGCCACTTGAGTTTTTAGACGGGTTATGGAATGCGTTGGCGAGCCAGGGCGATGCGGTGGCTATTGTGACCATCGTGCTGGAACTGGTCGTCGGATTTATGATCCTGATTGGTTCCCGTAAAAAACTCGTTGCCTGGGTGTTTCTCATCCTTGTGGTTTTTTTCACATTGCTGACTGGTTTTACTTATCTCACCGGGTATGTTCCACCTGATGCAACGTTTTTCGAATTTGGAAAATGGGGCGATTGGGTCGAAGGTCAAATGGAAGTTTCGGATTGTGGATGCTTTGGTGACTTCCTAAAGTTGGATCCACTGACTTCTTTTATCAAAGATTTGTTTTTGTTGATCCCGGCGGTGGTTTTTGTGTTGTTTTACCGCAGAATGTACGATTGGTGGACGCCTCAGATCCGTGCGATTGCGACGGTTGTTTTTGCAGTGTTAATGACTGCTTTTGCCATATACAACAGTACGATGAATCTGCCCATGTTCGATTTTCGACCGTTCAAGGAGGGGGTAGATGTTCGGACAACGAAGGAATTGGAGGAGCAGGCGATGAGTGAAATACAGGTACTGGGATATAAATTGAAAAATACCCTGACCGGAGAGGTAAAAGAAGTTACCATGGACGAATTCCTTCGTGATTTTAAATTGTATCCAAAATCGGAGTGGGAATACGAACAAATCAAGACTGAGCCTACAATGGAGCCGACTAAAATATCAGATTTTATCATAACGGGAGTGGATAATTCAGATTTAGCGGCTACCATGCTGGATGATCCTAAATTTAACCTATGGGTGATCTCCCCTGTTGTGAATCCAGTCAGCTCAGAGACCATTACCGAAACAACCGTCCGAACTGATACGGTCGAAATGGAGACAGACACCGGGATCAATACGGTCATCAGCCAGGTTCCGGTAGAGCGTACCCGGGTAGAGTATGAATGGAGTCCTTCGATCATCGAACGATACCAAAATAAAGTTATTCCTGCACTTCAAGCTATGGCGGAAAGCGGTTATCAGACGTATGTGGCTGTGGGTGGAGCCGGGCAGGAAGCCGTGATGGATTTCAACGAAAAACTGGGCGGTAATCTCCACATTGGAACTGCCGATGAAATCCTTCTTAAAACGATAATTCGATCCAACCCCGGATTTTTATTGGTGCGGGATGGCGTAATTATTGAGAAGTGGCACTACAATACTTTTTCGGTTGACAAACTTAAACAAGTTATAAAAACGCACGAATAGATGCTTAGCAGGAGAAATGTCCGGATCAAAGTCATGCAATCATTGTACAACTGGTTCCAGGACAAAGAATTGAGTAAGACGGGAGTGATGCGTAATTATAAAAAGCATGTCGCCACATCCTATGAACTTTTAGTGTTCAATACCCACAATATCATTCAGATTAGTAAACAATCCATCGATGATCGCAATTGGCGACGGGCAAAGCACTTGCCTACGGAAATCGATCGGATTTTCCAGCCGATCCTGTACGAGAACAACGTTATTGAGGCTCTTAAAAGCAGTGAAACGTACCGTAACTTCAACAAAGATATATTCAATCCATTTCTGGACGCATCGCAGTTCAAAAGATTTTACCAGGAGTTTTCCCGAACCCCTGATTATCAGGAATACATTAGGATTAAAGACTACGAATTATCCGACCACATCAATATTTTACTGGAATTGTGGAAGTTCTTGTACAGTCACCAACTCTATATTGAATTGGTTTACGATGCCTATCCCAATTGGATCGATGATGATTCCCTGGTCAAGGGATTTATCAAAAGATTGATCCGGGGCATCTGTGAGGATGAGGAATTGTTGAAGCACTACAAGCCGGATCATGAGACCGTGGAAGAGTTCGGACTTGCGCTTTTAGAAGATGTGCTCGATCATTTTCAGGATTACGATGAACAGTTAATTCCGTATTTGCAAAATTGGGAAATCGATCGGATTGCAACCATTGATCGAATACTCATTACGATGGCACTTTCGGAGTTTATGAAATTTCCTTCCATTCCCACGAAAGTAACTTTGAATGAGTACGTAGACATTGCAAAAATGTATAGTACGGATAAAAGCAAAGAATTTTTAAATGGTATTCTAGATGCCCTGCTACAAGATTTGTTGGCTTCGAATATGGTCCATAAATCCGGACGGGGATTGATTCAATAAAATTATAACACGTGGTATTAATATTGGATTTCGGATCTCAGGTCACCCAATTGATCGCCAGAAGGGTACGGGAGCTCAACCTATATTGTGAAATTAAGCCTTACAACAATTTTGAGTTGACCGACGACGTCGAAGCTATTATACTCTCGGGAAGTCCATTCTCAGTATTGGATCCACAAGCGCTCCATGTCGACCTGGAATCATTACTCCGGCATGCTCCGGTTTTGGGGATATGTTACGGTGCGCAATACCTGGCACATGTGAAAGGAGGTCAGGTTCGAAGATCTGCAACCCGGGAATATGGCCGTGCCAATCTGAGTCGCCTGGTGGATCCCACAGACCCTATTTTACAGGGCGTAAGTTCGGATGCAGATATTTGGATGTCCCATGGGGATACCATTTTTGAATTGCCTGACGTATTGAGTCCCATCGCTGGCACATCAGATGCGGAGATTGCCATATTTAGAGGGAAGCCCGATCATTTCCCTCATCCGGTGTATGGCCTGCAATTTCATCCGGAGGTGACTCATACAGAACAGGGTAAGTTGATTCTCGAGAATTTTTTGGTTAGGATCTCAGGTCTTAAGCCGGATTGGACACCGATGCGATTTGTTGAAGATGCGGTGGATTTTATCCGGCGGGAAGTTGAAGATGAGCACGTCATTCTGGGTCTGAGTGGTGGAGTTGATTCTACCGTTGCAGCCGGACTATTGCACCAGGCCATAGGTCAAAATTTGATCTGTATTTTTGTGGACAATGGACTGTTGCGAAAAAATGAATTTGAGGAAGTACTGGAAAGTTATAAGGAGATGGGGCTGCATATCATCGGTGTGCGCGCTGCGGATCATTTTTATGAAGCATTGGCTGGTATTACAGATCCTGAGGCCAAACGAAAAGCTATCGGGAGGGTTTTTATTGAAGTTTTTGAACGTGAGGCACGAAAATTTCCAGAAGCCAAATGGTTGGCCCAAGGTACCATCTATCCCGATGTAATCGAATCACTGTCGGTTCATGGACCTTCTGTTACGATAAAGTCCCATCATAATGTTGGGGGGTTACCTGAAAAATTGCACCTGAAAATTATTGAACCGCTTCGGTCGTTGTTTAAAGACGAGGTCCGTAAAGTAGGGAAGGAGTTGAATATCCCCAAGAGCATACTGGGGCGACATCCCTTTCCGGGCCCGGGTTTGGGGATTCGGATTCTGGGTGAAATTACGCAGGAGAAAGTCCGGATTCTTCAGGACGCGGACGCTATTTACATCAACCATCTACGAGATTCAGGATGGTACGATAAGATATGGCAGGCGGGAACCATCCTGCTTCCGGTAAAATCAGTTGGGGTGATGGGAGATGAAAGGACCTATGAAGCCACGGTTGCATTGCGCGCCGTAAACAGTCTGGATGGGATGACCGCAAACTGGACACCTATTCCATACGATTTGTTGGGTAAGATATCCAGCGATATTATTAATAAAGTAAAAGGGATTAATCGAGTTGTATATGATATCAGTACCAAACCACCAGCCACGATCGAATGGGAATAGGTTGTCCTGGAAAGGTGTTTTTGTGATGATTATTCTGGCAATTACCCTCCAGGGATGTGCATTTCTGGAGGACTTGTTTCAGGGTAAAGACAAAAAGCCCCGAACCGAGAAACCCGACGAGAAAAAGGAAGTCGAAATTCGTGAAATAGAGTGGGAAGATGTTACCGATGAGGAAGGGGTGATCGACGAATATCCCGATCAAACTCCTGAGAAAGAGGAGATCTACGATGTATTGTGTTTGTTACCTTTCAATGGAAGCAACAAAGACCGGGGACGATCGCTGTATGCCGGGATCAAGATGGCGGCCAACGAATTGGATTTGAACATCAATTTGCGAATTACGACTCTGGATGTATCACGTCTGGTGGGTGAACCTGAAACCTTACGGAAAGTTTTATCCGAACCCAACTTTGACATCATTATTGCTCCTTATAGCACGGATGACGTTAACAGGATCGTCGAACTGAGTCAGGGGAGTGGGGCCATAGTTTTTTCACCGTGGAATACGAGTCCATCAATCCGGAGGTACGATCGTTACGTACAGCTCAATCCGGGCCTTGAATCTCATTTCAAAGGAATGGTGGATTGGACCGCCCGGGAGTATGGTATTGCTCAAACCCTCATCGTGTCCAACAAACGGGATGCGAACTCAGTGAAAATTCTTCAGGATGTCAATCCAGGATTGGAAACCTATTACACTGCGATCAATCCCACGGAAGATATCCCCCGACTGGAGCAATTGATTATTAGTAAAAATGTACAGGCGATTATCGTTCCGAGTTGGAGGTCATCAGACCAGGCCTATTTTTTATCGTTATTATCCGCGATCAATGCTGCCCGGGGAGCCCGACCCATGTCTGTTTTTGTACTGTCTTCCTGGATGAATCATGACAATATCAACTACGAGCAATATAGTGGCTTAAACCTGCATTTTACCAATTCCCGATTTAAAAACACGAACAGTAGAGCGGTGACACGTTTCGAAGATCGGTACATCCGGGAGTTCAATTATTTTGCGGACGATGACGTGTTTTATGGGCATGATATTTATCGTATGATATTGGAATTGTTGACGAGGTACGACGGTCGGATTAAGCAGGAAATCACCAACTACAATTGCGGGGACTGTTTTTTCCGATATGATTTTACAGAAGAAATTACCGGGGATGGTCGACCCTATATCCTCAATGATCACGTGGATATTATCAATTTAACCAATTTCCAGTATCATCGTTTGAATTGAACCGAGGACATATGAAAGTTTCCCCGCAACGACACCGCAAGTATATCCAGGTGGCGAACAAGCGCCAGCACGATTGGACGGTTATTTTGGAGAATGTCCATGACTGGCACAACGTCGGTGCCGTGATGCGATCCTGTGATGCGGTAGGCATTGGAGACTTGTATGTGGTTTATTCCAATATGGACTACCGTCCGGAGAAAATAGGCCTCGGA
Organism: uncultured Bacteroidota bacterium; assembly: GCA_937952445.1. GTDB lineage: Bacteria > Bacteroidota > Bacteroidia > Chitinophagales > Saprospiraceae > Membranihabitans. The sequence continues at coordinate 10,114 of CALGAA010000293.1, forward strand.
AAAAGGACGACTGCGGGAACACGGAAATGGGTTCAAGTGCATTATTATGAAGATCTGGATGCCTGTTTTAAGGCGGTACGATCCAAATATGATCGGATTTACTCGACTTATTTAAGCGCTGATCGAAAAACATATTCGGTGTACGATCTTGATTTTTTGCAGCCAGGAGCTTATTTGTTTGGAAATGAGCAAGAAGGAGTGAGTATAGAGGCAGCCGAAAAGTCGGATGGAAATTTTATCATTCCCCAACAGGGTATGGTGAGAAGTTTGAATATTTCGGTGGCCTGCGCGGTTACGTTGTTTGAGGGAATGCGGCAACGGATGCTGGCAGGGAAATACCCTGAATCTGAGGAACTGCTTCCTCATGCCAATGACTATTATGAACAATACCTTGAAATGCAACGTCAGCGCTGGGTAAAATTACCGATCAAAGAGGAAGAGTAAATTGATAAATGTGACGAGCCCCACCAATGCACTATATGCAGATTGAAAAATGTATTGCATTGAATATCAATATAGTAATGACCAAAATGGAGGAATTTGGAAGCCATCCTCCGTCTTACATTTCAGATTTCACCTGATCGACAAATTCGGGTGTGACGTCCATTACTTAACAAATAAAAGAATCGGAAAGTTCTTTCAGGATCATCTTTTGTGCGATCTGAATTTTATTCTGTAACGTACCTTTTTCGATTCCCTTTTCACTTCCCTTTTGTATCCCTTTTTCC
>CALGAA010000294.1 GCA_937952445.1 uncultured Bacteroidota bacterium
AACGTCTAAGCGAAACGGATAAACCTTGTGGGTAATACACGTCGACGGTGGCGTAATTGGAAATTAAGTTCAAAAACCCGCGTTTACCACTTTTTTTATTTCCAGTAATTGTTGGCTGCTGCGACGGTTTGGAAATGGATCGCTACCACTTGTGAAGCTGCTGTAAGCCCCATTGGATCCTCGGCATATTGGGGACGAAGCCTGTGGAGGACTTCTGTGTCGGGCTGGGTATATTTGACCCCCATGCGCGACAATTTAATCGCGAGTTCAAAGCCTTCCTGAGGGGTATTTGTTTTCAGGGACGTTAACCAGGTATTTTGATCGGACATAAGAGGATAATTTTGAATAAGAAATAATTTATTGTGCGAAATATAAGGATTCATACCAGATTTACGGATACTTTTATCTTTATTTTTTCTAACAATTTTAAAATGTTGATCCGAACTACCACTAACCACTCCACAAAATTCAATAATCCCTAAATATCCTGCATCATACAGTCCTCTTATCCCCAATCATAATTCAATCTCACCGGGAAACGAATTCTAAATTCATCCATCGAATCCAACCATATTTCTTTGATTACGTTGGAAAGCCATAGTTTCGTGATCTCAAAAACAAATCTTATAAATTCAATCACAATGAGAAGACTCGTAGTTGGTGATATCCATGGCAATCTCCCCGCCTTGCATTCTGTTTTGGAAAAGGCAAATTATACCTTCGCGGATCGGTTGTATTTTTTGGGGGACTACATTGACCGGAAACCTTACTCCAAAGAAGTTGTAGAATTCATAATTCAACTTCCTAAAAAAATATGCCTTCGGGGCAACCACGACCAATTTTTAATCGACCATTTCCAACAAAGCGACCGGATTCGCCCCATCGAACCACGTTGGTACCGCAATGGAGGTTTGGAAGCATTGGAAAGCTACGGCATCGGAATTCAACCCCTATCCTCTGGTCGATACGGCACCACAGGGGAGGTGCCGGAATCCCACCTGGAATTTTTCCAATCCACCCTCCCCTATTATATTACCCCGGATGGGATTGGCCTGGTGCACGGGGGCTTTGATTTACATCTTCACGAAAAACCAGACGAGTTTTTCTGGTGGGACAGAATCATGTGGCGAACCGCAGTCAAAATAGAATATTTGCAATCGGGTTCCAGGCTGGAATTTCGGAACGGTGAGGAAGATGAAAAAGTGGAGTTGCCATTTGAGGTGGCCGATAGCTATCCTTGTTTTGAACAACTTCCAAAAATATTTATCGGCCATACGAACTTACTTTCTCACCCCAATCAGGAGATTTGCTATCCCCAGAAGCGGCTCAATGTATGGAACATCGACACGGGCGCTGCCTATTCCGGGCCTTTGACTATCATAGATATGGACACAGAGGAGTATTGGCAATCTGAGACAAATTAATTACGAATATGAAAGTAGGGATGACGCATGGTGTGGAGAAAAATATAAGGTGAGAAATAAAGGGTACAGCAAGGTGGATCTGGAATCAACCAAGCGGGCAACTTGACTTCATCCTCACATCCTCACTTACAAATAGCCGATGGGTGAAAGGTGATCACTGATAACTCTCTATTATGCAAATCGAATATAAAAGAAAAGTACGATTCCCGTTATTATGCCCCACCACAACAATGGACTTCTCAAACCCCGGGAGATTGCACGTTCGTGGGGAGGTAATTTCAAACTATCCCACGTCCAGATCAACCCCTCCAGCTCCTTTTCTGATTTGGGTTTTGTTATCAAACTAACCAGCCCACACACCGCCATACAGACCCAAAAAACGATTCCGGTTCGATTGAAAAAAGGCATATCAGGAAACCAGCTTTCCATGGCAATCGAAAGCGGAATGGTAATCAGACCGGCGGTTAAAGCACCTGCATGGGTAGTGCCCTTCCAAAATATGCCCATCAAAAACATCGCCGCGATACCCGGTGTAAACAACCCGTAAGCATTTAAAATATATAGAAATACGGGCTTGTCGGAATGTTGAAGAAAGACCGCCGTCGTGATAATCCCCAAAACGACAATTACAGCTCCGGAAATACGGCCAAACCGCACGGCTTGTCGGTCAGTGGCATTTTTCTTCAAATAGGACTGATAAATGTCCACGGTAAGTATCGTCGTCGAAGAATTAATAGCACCGGATAAATGGGACATCATAGCTGCAATCAGACCTGCCATGACCAAACCAACCAGCCCTGCGGGCAATAGCGTTTCCACGAGCAATGGAAACAACAAGTCCGGCTGATCGAGATCCGGAAAGATGGCCGGTGCTACCAGCGCGGGAACCACGATGATCAGCGGTATTAGAAATTTGAGGTAATCACTGAATATCACCCCCATTCTGGCGTGCCATTCGTTTTTGGCCGCCATCACACGTTGAACAATAAATTGATTCGTCGCATTGTAAAAAACACTGATGCAGATCATTCCTCCTAAATACATGGTCCACGGGAAATCCGGGTCATCCGCCGGATAAAACATTTTCCATTCGGATGAAGTGGCCCATACGGCAGACCACCCGCCGGTATGTTGAATGGTGGCGAAACTCAGGGCAAAACCACCGAACAACAGAACGGCAAGCTGCAATATCTCAGTCCAAACCACGGCTTTGAGTCCTCCCGCAATGGTATAGATCCCGGTCAGAAGCGCGAGTACAATGGCACTCGTCATCACCGGCGTGCCCAGAAGTGTATGCAACGCCAAAGCCCCCAGGTACAACACCCCACCAATTTCCACCAGGATATATGTCAGTAAAATCAACACCGAATACACCGTCCGGACAGCTGTACCAAATCGATGATGCAAGAATTCAGGAACCGTATAAAACCCTTTCCGCAAATAAAACGGCAGAAAGATCCAAAGCAGGGCATTGAAACCAATCAAGATAGCCCCCCATTCGATCACCACGGCTACAAATCCTCTATCGTAAGCCACGCCCATCACACCAACCAAATGATGGCTGCTGATGTTCGCCGCCACGATACTCCCTCCGATCATATACCAGGGCAATTTATCTCCCGCCAGGAAATAATCCCTTCTCGTTTTTAATTTTCCTGTCGAGGCATACACGCCCAATCCAATGACTGCGAGCAGGTAAACGATAAAAATGATGATATCTATGGGTGCCAGGTTGAGATTCACGGTGTTTCTTCTTGTTTTACAATAGATTGAATGATAGTTTCTTTAAGCACATCCAGCGAACCAATTTCAAAAGGAGACTGCCATACGGTATATATATTTTGATCCCGAAATTCCTTCGGTGCCAGATACCCGTATGACCCGTTGACCAGATTCCCCACAACGATTGCGCGGTCCGGGAACATAACGCGGACATCCATTTGTAGTTCGGAATAGGCCTCGTTGGGTTGGGCGACGATAAAAGCCGTGCCCAGTTTCCAGATCCATAAGGAGATTTCCGCTTCTGCACCATCCCCCAGGGCCTTCCGGATTCCCATTTTTCGCCACAACCTTTCTTTTTCCACGGAATCGGAACAATACTCCCATTGATCTTCCAACTCCTGGTAGGTCGGGATATCTTTGATGCGGTACGAAATCAAATATTGGCTAGGCCGAATACTCCCCGGCATGTTAAATTCTTCTTCTTTCCAGATCGCCAGAGGAGCACCTGATTCAACAGATCCCTGAAAAGATAGTCGATGTCCTGGTGTGGTGATGGACTCCAACGTACTTAAAACCGCAAAACCCAACTGTTTTCCATATTTTTCCGGCACCTTCAGATCGCTACTATAATTGATCCTGGGCGCCAGGTCTCCGGAGGCTCCCTGGATGTATAAAACCGGCACATTCATTTCCTGTGACACGACCTCTTTCATTACACCAGGAAAATCGGGAGAAATTAAAGTGTTCCCCCAGCCCAGCGTTGTGGGGTGGCAAGCGTAATTAACGATGATGGCCCGGGGCCGACCTTGAATATCAGAGACCAATCCGCACAATAAGGTATCGTCCCCTTTTTTATCCGGATTGAAGCCCACCAGGAAACGATCGTTCTCCGGATCACGAAGATCCCGGTTTTGAGCGAGATTACAATGTCCGTACTCCCACATCAATACGGACTCCTCCGCCCCTTTAAGAGCTGAATCGATCAGTCGCACTGCTTTTTTGACTAAATCATCCAGGTAGGGATTGACCAGATGACCTCCCGGCTTATCCGCATCCCTGCGGCTCAACGACGGTCCGGAATGGGTATGGGATAAGCACATCAGAAGGTTTTGAGCACCGATCCCGGTTTGATGAAGGATGGCTTGTCGAATGATCATCTCATCCGAACTGTCCTTCCACCATCCCAGATCCAGTCCGATGAGCACCATAGGTTCGTCCGACTGCTTACTCTGAAAAGTCAGACAGGTCATGAGCAATGGCCGGTGCGTACCGGTGGATACAGGCGAAATCGCCGCACCCCAATTTCCCATATATATGCCTTCAGGCGGGGTAATATCGGTTTCAGCTACGCCGATGATCCCTTGAAATGCTGATTGTTTGTATTCCATTTCCAAATTCATACCCGATTATTCGAACGAGGCGTTGAGACTCAATCCCCCGTCCATGAGAAGCGTGCTTCCCGTCATTTGATCATTATCCGGATGACAGAGATAAATAATTTGTTCCGCAACGGCTTTGGGGCTCATAATTTTTTGAATCGGCACCCGACGGAGGGATTCCTCTTTAAGACCAGGCTGTTTGGCCCAAATCCGGCCGCTCAGACCGGCGTCTACGAAGCCGGGAGCTACCTCATTGACCAATATCCCATGCGGAGCCAGTTCAAGAGCCAGACATTTGCACAACATCCGGACCGCGGCTTTGGAAACCGAATAAGCTGGAATGTGTGAATGGACGACATGACCGGCCCAACTTCCAACCAAAACGATCCGTCCTGACTTTTCTTGTTTGACCAGCCGGCGACTGGCGTCCTGTACCATATAAAATGTTCCGTTGAGATTCACCTGGATTTCTCTGTCCCACTCCCTGGTGGTGATCCGGTTCATATCTTTCATCGTTGCGGTAGCTGCATTTGCTACGATCAGCGAAGGCGTACCGAGTTCCTGCTCAACGGATTCCAACCAATTGTGAACTTCATCGGACCGGGAAACGTCCACCTGGTGATATCTGGCCTCCACCCCAAGCGATTTCATTGTATTTAACCAATCTTTGGCTTCGGAGGGCGATTGAATATCGCAGATTGCCACGTGCGCACCTCTTTGGGCAAATGAAATGGCGGTGGCCCTTCCAATATCCCCCAGTCCCCCACTGATCGCAGCTATTTTTCCTTCAAAAATTCGACTCATACCTTCAAATTTATTCTACTTTACAACTTACCTTTTTACGCAGGGATTTCAATGCACCATCCGCTTTTCGATTTGCACTCCCTATTCGAGCGGTAGTCACAAAATTCGTGACACATCTGACGGATTCTTTTTCGCCCTCGCTTCATCACCTAAAGCCATTTGTAGCATAGACTATAAGCGGTTTAGCATATTTGATATAACAAAAAACAACCGCGTCATACACATCACGAAATGGTTTAGTCCCAACCTCATTTGGTTGAATAATTTTTTTCCTTCAGCAAGTTGTATCTCCTACTTCCCTTATCCCCCTGACGTTACCAATCCCCTACGCTGCCATCCGGGTAAAAGGTACGCTGCAGAACTTCCTGCTCAAAAGGGTATTTTTTGACCACCTCCTCATTAATTTCGATACCTAATCCGGGTCGATTGTTCGGTTTCACGATCCGGCCTTTGGGTTCGACTTCAAATCCTTCGCTGACCACCTCATCCCGCCAGGGGACATCAGCGTGAACACTTTCACAAATGAGATAGGAAGGACTCGAAAACCCAAACTCAATTGATGCTGCCGTACTGACCGGCCCCTGAGGATTGTGAGGTGCGATCCCCACCCGGTAGGCTTCGGCCATCGCTGCAATTCTCCGGACTTCGCTCAACCCGCCACAATGCGTAATATCCGGCTGAATGATACTCACTGCCCTCTTCTCCAATAAATCGCGAAATGCATAAATACCCGTCAGCCTTTCTCCACTCGCGATGGGGGTAGATACCGACTTTTGGATATGGGCCAAATCGTCCATGACCTCAGGCCAGCAAGGCTCTTCCAGAAAATAAAGTCCATACGGTTCCATCGCCCGGGCAAACAACGTCCCCATCCGTGGACTGGGCCTGGCATGACAGTCAACCATAATATCAATTTCGTCGCCCACCGTCTCGCGCATGGAACGGACGCAAGATTCTGCGTAATGAATCGCTTTCAATCCCTCGATCGGCATGGTTTCAGGCACCGCCATCGATTTGAAGGCCGTAAATCCATCCTCCACTGCCTTTTGGGCCAATTCGCCAAACCTGGCCGCATCGTCGGGTCGGGTATTGTAAAAGTCCTCCATTTTTCCACCCCCCAGGTGACAATACAAACGGATATAATCCCGGACTCTTCCTCCCCAGAGCTCGTGACAGGGCACGCCGTGAATTTTCCCCATGATATCCCATAGGGCTATATCGATTCCGCTGATTGCTGTTCCCCGAACGATGCCGTTTCCATGCCAAAAATGCTGGCGGTACATCATTTGCCATAAATGCTCTATGCGTCTTGGATCCTCTCCGATTAAGAGAGTAGAAATATCCTCAATGGCCCCAACGACGGATCGGGTATGCCACTCGAGGGTTGCCTCCCCCCACCCCCAAAGTCCAGGTTGATCGGTGATAACTTTCACGAAAATCCAATTTCGCATCCGGGCATGACACACCAGGGTTTCTATACCGGTAATTTTCATAGTTAAATCACGCTTTCTTTATGAGTTCGATGCGATATGATCGCCCCCATCACATCTTCTGTGGCAGACAAAGTCATTTCGATATCCTCCGCCGTATGTGCATAGGATATGCTGCCTTGTTTGATGGGTAATGGAAAATTAAAAATACCCTTATCGATCAAATGGAGTCGATACAAGCGGTCAAATTCGAAATCATGATGTGCCAGAATATCGTGATAGTCCACAGGAGCATGATCCATAAAATAAACGCAGAATGCCGAACCTTGTCTGGCGACATGGAATTTGAGATCATATTGTGAAAAAATCGAATTCAACCCATCCTCCAGCATTTGCCCCAGTTGATACACATGACTGTAGACATCGTGCTCTGGTGAACTCAATTTTTTCAGTGTTGCAATGGCTGCGACTGTGGTCAGCGGAAACGCATTGTATGTCCCGGCGATCAGGACTTTCCTGGCCGGATCCGGATGAGCAAAATAGGACATATATTCTTTTTTCCCTCCGATCACGCCGAGTGGATACCCATTGGCCACAGCTTTTCCAAACGTAGATAAATCCGGAATGACCCCGCAAATACTTTGGTAGCCCCCAATCGCGTGCCTGAAACCGGTTTTGACTTCGTCGAAAATCAGGAGAAATCCGTGCTCATCGGCCAGATCTCTCAACCCCTGGAGGTAGCCTTCCTGTGGTTTTACCACGCCAATGTTTTGGAGAATCGGTTCCGTTATAATACAGCCCACGGGGTACCGCTTGAGTACGTATTCCACTGAGTCGAGATCGTTGAAATTGACCACGTGTGTAAACCGTTGGAGTTCTTCTGGAATTCCAGCTGATATGCCATCGAAAGGATATTCCCCCGGACTGACCCGGTCCCCCACGTTTTGTGGACTACTGATCACATTACAAGCCACGGCATCGTGCCATCCATTGTACCCACCCTGCATAACGATCACGTGATGTTTTCCTGTCACAGCACGCGCGATCCGAATGGCGTGAAAGGTAGCTTCGGAACCGGTATTTGTAATTTGAATTTGTTCGACCCCGGGAATGTGCTCGCATAATAATTGGGCGAGTTCACCCTCCAATTCGGTCGGACCAGCTCCCATCAAAACGGCATTATTGGCCATCGTTTGGGCTACTGCCTGATTAACATCGGGATCGTTGTGTCCCAGGAAAGAAGCAGAAAATCCGGCCTGATAGTCGATGTATTCGTTTCCGTCCAAATCTTTGACCCGACTTCCCTTTCCTTCCGTAAAACAAATATTGGGTTCGGATTTTCGATTGAGCGACACCACGCCCCCCGGAATCCATTGTTGATTTTTTTCAATTAATTCTTTTGATCGATTTCTTTTATTCATTTGTACTCACTTGTTTATAAAAAGATTTGACCGATCTTTCAACCGGTCAAATCTGAGATCTGTCAACTTCTTGTTATTTATCATCAAAATCGGGAATTCGCATGCTTTCTCCATCGTGGAGAGCTGATTGGTGAGCGATAATCCCAGGTGCGGTATAAGCCAGCGCTTCATATATATCGATTTCAGGGTCGCGATCTTCAACAATGGCGGAAATGAACTCATGCGTAATAAATGTGTGGGATCCTCCGTGACCACTATTGTGTCTCATGGGTTCGGGCAGGGCATCTGTCTTCCACCACATTTCCTGGTCGTAGGGTTTTAATTCCGGGTTCGCTACTGTAAAACCCCCATCATCTTTGGTCATCGTTTTCCCCGCATGGACGGTATGGACGGGTTCATTTTTGTACCCCATATAATAGCTCATTTTATCGCCTCTCCATTCCCCGCGTTCACAATGTGCCAGCGCACCCCTCCAACAAACCTCCCCCACAAAGGAATTTCCTCTGTTTGTCCGGAAAAGTCCTGTGGTATTCCAAAAGGGATTGTTATAGGGATTTCCTTTGAGTATGGGATCGTCATCCCCCCAGCCATGTGCGGTCACCTGAGTCAACCTTTCACCGGTTACCGATATCAAAAATGCGGTAACGTGGGTGGGATATAGCATCGGAGGTAAGCCGTGGCGCCAGGTCGCTTTGCCATTGGGTTCAAAATACAATTCTTCCAGACCAGGGTGGTAATATTGGGCGGCGCTGCTAAAAATGTTGCCAAACTGACCTTCTTCGTACATTTTTTTGGCGGTGATGGCCTCTTGACGATAAGTCGATGTTTCGGCCATCATATACTTTTTCCCGCTGCGTTTGACCGCATCGAGGACACGATAACATTCCTCTATGGTAAGCGCAGCCGGAACAGCGCAAAGAGCATGTTTTCCAGCCTCGAGAGTTTGAATGACGTGATCAGCATGATCAGGAGCAGGGGTAAACAACCCAACCGCCTCGATTTTGGGATCTTTGAGCAGTACTTCCAACGATTCGTAGGATTTATTGCACTCGTACCGTTTCATCAAAGCATCCCTTCGTGCGGGAATTAAATCACTTACCGCTTCCACGATAACGTTGGGATGTTCGTTGAAGTAAAACCCCAGCCCGAAACGCCCGCCGACTACGCCTACTCGTACTTTACGGGTCGAAGTAAAAGGTGCTGCAAACGCGAAACGCGGAGAAACGGCAGCTACGGCCATCGATTTTGCAGTAAGGGCCATAAACGCTCTTCGACCTACCTTTTCTTTTTTGCGTGTATTCATATCCTTTTCTTTTTCATTTTATACCATTTTAACTGATCACGTGATAATATGAATTATTCTTCAATATATTTCCTTTGAGGCGTCACAATTAATGAACCTTTTACTTCTTCCAACTGAATCACATTGTGGTGCGGTAATACGTTGTAATTCACGCTTTCCCCAGTCTCTACATCTTCAATATTCCAAAAACCGGGTTTTAAACCAGTCAGAATCAGCTGATAAGAATGACGTCCGGGTGGATCGATGCGAAATTCCCGACTTATATGATCAGTAGAATTGGACATCCCCACCAAAGTTTGTCCCAGAACCGTTACAAATAAATCTCCCGTGGAATAGGAAGATACCGGGAAAAGCTGTGTGGTGTCAGATGTCATCTGAAAAACAGTCAAAAATCGATCATTCCTGTTCTCTTCCTGCGGGCTGACCATGATTCGATGACCATTGGCCTCCGGCAAGTCTGACTTTATATTCAATTCCAAGCCAAAAGTGCTGTTAGCCTGGTCACCACTGAGCACATCAATTTCAAAATCCTGCGCATCGGGATGCATAATCTGAACCTGAGTCCAACCGGTATCCTGATCCACGTGGTTGTATAAAAGAATACGATCACTGGTTATATCAGGGGGACGGAGCGTATTTATCTGCCAATATTTTTGAAATGATGGATCGGCAGTCGTCATGTTATCAAGCATGATAAAAGCCGCTGGAACCGTGTCATTCATTAAATTTAAAAAGACTACTTCCCGGGTGTAAGATGAAATTTTAGAAGTATATGCGCTGGTGAGGTCTGTTTTAAAATAACTGAAGGTGGGCGGGGATTGTGGGGTAGCGTTTTCTGCAAATGAAACCACATGCCCGTTTGAAAACCAGGGGTCATTGATAGCCTCTCCGGGCGTTTTGGGAAATCGTTGATTGAATTTTGTCCCTCCATCGATGTGCTCGTCGCGTTCGAGATACCAGGCACCTTCAACGTGTTCTTCGGGATCCACGGCCAACATCATGCTGTGAGCGATGGATCTTTTATTAAAATTAAAATCATAGGTACTCCCATAACTCAAATAAAGCCCCAAATCACCGATTTGAAATCCCTTATAATACACCTGAAGAGCACCAGCATCTGCGTGCTGATGATTTCCAAAATGATAGCCACCACCTTTGATTTCCATCACCACATCGTTACTGGATCGATCAAGATCCCAACCCGTCCGGGAGATCATCCCACCCAAAATGGGCCCAAAATCCTGTGTCAGAAGTAGGTTATCGTAGTTCCAACCGGCCTCAATCGAAGGATCGTTGAGCAAAAGGTAAAGGACCGGATCATTGGGCAAACCTCCCTGAGCCACAAACTCTGCTTTTAAATGCGG
>CALGAA010000295.1 GCA_937952445.1 uncultured Bacteroidota bacterium
TCTTCAAATTGCTGTTGACTTACTGCCCCAGCCTGAAGTAATCGTTCAAAACTTGCCACATCATTTTTGGACTTTTCAAGTTGAGCGTTGATGGTATTGAGCTGAGCTCGAATGCTGGAGTCGTCAATTTTGGCAATGACCTGACCCTTTTGGACATATTGTCCTTCTTCTATGAACAATTGGGTTATTCTGCCGGAGGATTCAGCCACAACAGGCAATTCCTTTTTTGCCTCAAATGTGCCGTTAATGACGAGTGAGTCCTGGATGGTGGTGGTTTGAACCAGTTGAGTTGTTACTGGAATTTGAAGGACCACCTTTTTTCGGGGAGCAGATTGCTGGTCGATGACCTGTTTGTTCTCGCTGAGTTGGGCGAAGACCAGGTAGCCGAGACCCAAAATGAGTACAAACGGGATTAAGATTCGTGTAATTTTCATAGCTCTTATTGGTTTTGAATGTATTGATTATTGATTTTTTCAGAAAGCGATCCACTGTTTTTGATCAGATCAAGTTTGGCCAGAGCGACCTGTAAAAGGGCACTCAGGTATTGCGTTTGTGCCTGACGCATACTGGTCTCAGCATTGATCAACTCCGTTAGAGGAGCTACACCTTCACGAAAGGAGAGAGCTGTGATATCGTACAGACTCTCGGCTAGTTCCATATTTTCTTTCTGTGTAGAAACCAGATCCAGATTCACAGAAAGATTTTCCCGGGCATTGTCATAATTCATTTTGGTGAAATATTCCGTTTTCATCCGGGTGTTTTCCAGTTTGTGCTTTTCAATAATCACCTGCTGTTTTTGGTGTTTTTTCTGAAAACTATCGAATATTGGAACAGTAAGGCTCAACCCAAACGAGCCGGTTCCGGAGCCGACAATGTCATGGACTTCTTCATCTGAAAATAATTTGTCGGTTTGTCCCATCCATCCATAATTCAGAAAAAAGGACAGAGAAGGAACATATCCCGCCTTGATGTTTTTTTGTTCCAACTCATTGAGCTCTTCTTGTATGTCGAGCATTTGTAAATCGGTATTGTTGGCCAGGTTTAGTTCCTCTTTTTCAGCAAAATCGCCCACCGAAATTCGATCCTTTTTGAGTAAGAGTTCTTCTTCCTGGGGAAGGCCCATCATAAATTTGAGTTGATTTTGGAGCAAAGTCAGTCCAACCGACGTGCCTTGGATCTGACTCTCCAGGTTGATTTTATTCACCCGGAGTTGATCTACATCTAACTTTTTGATAATTCCTTCCTCATATTGGACCTGAGCGATATCAATCAATTGATCCATGGTTTCAAGGTTGTGCAGCAAGATCTCCTGCTGTTCCTCGGTGATCTGAATTTGGTAATAGACCTGAATAATGTTGTAGATCAATTCCTCCTTGGTTTTGAAGGTGGCCAGTTTGTACAGATCTTTAGACGTTTTAGCGGCTTCGAGTCCTACCCAAAACGATGGATTGTAAATCATCTGATTCATTTGGACCGAAGCGGACAACGTGTTTTGTACTCCAAATTTGACAGGGATAAGTGTTCCTGGCTGTCCAAATATTTCTCCGGGAATAATCTGCTGTGGCAATGCATAATTGTTGTTATATGTTCCTGTGCCTGTGATTTGGGGAAGTCCCTGACTTGTAATTTCTTTAATCAGGGCGTCGTTGGACATTTGATCCAGCTGGCTGTTGCGTACATCCGGATTGTACTGCATGGCGTATTGGATGAGGTCGTCCAGGGTCAATGAGTCTGGCTTCTCCAGTTTAATACCGCCCTGGGCGTTACCCTGGATAGTAGATCCCAAAATAAGAAGGATCATGGATAAAATGTGTGTTATATATTTCATCTTAGTTTGGTTGGGTTCAAAATGGATTTAGATCTTCATTGGGAATCATGATCAGAAAGCTTACGTGCATGATATTCGTTGACCAGTTTGGTCATACCATCACCCAGGAAGCTAAAAAAGTCGGATATTTCCTTCAGGTGTTCATTTTTTCCCTCAGGCACGGCTCCCTCCCGTTCACGCAGACAGTTCTCCATGAGGCCGCTGATCGTGGAAAATTTAGAGGCTCCGGTGTATATTTTATTGAGTAATTTTTCGTGGTTGAGATAAAAATAACGTCTCCGATCTCCACTGAAGGTCCTGTAGTCCAGGGTGCCTTGCTCCAGCATAATGTTGAGATATTTGCTGACGGAGCTTTTACTGACCTGCAGGTGCTCCTGGATTTCTTCAAAACTCATATATGGCGGATTGACCATGAGGAGCAGAATAAAGATTCTGGCGTGAACCGGTGGAACATCCATTTTTTCCATCTCCACGCCGAGATTTTCGATTACCTGTTTTTCAGGTATATACCTGTCTTTCATCTTAAAAAATTTGGTTCATTTGGTTTCGAACTAACTAATTGCGGATGCAAATCTAGGAGAATATATTTGGTTCGGGAATAAAAGAACCAATTTTTCCCTCTCCGGTTTTGTTTTTTCGACGAACGAACATTTTGATCGGATGAATCAATTCAGTTGGTTTCGAAATAAAACTTGGTACAATTAAAAAATGGGAAATTTTAATTGGGTATATTCAATTGAATGAAATGACCTCCATGGTCGAATTCATTTTGTTCCGAAATGGAATGCGGTATTCGAAATGGATTTGACTTGTGGGAAGAACTGAGGTCGGTGTAAGATCGACTTCTATACAGGAAGAGGATCTGTTTTTTTCAGAAAAGCATATCGTACCCCATGGACCGGAGCGATCCAATGCCCTGAACCCCTTTATTGGGTAGGATATTTAAAAAACACTTGGGCCTTCGAAAATTTTCGAAGTCGATTAAGAAAATACCAATAACGGAGCTTTTTTCTGTTCGAGCAATTTTCGGGTGGTACTGGAATGATACAATCGTTCCCAGAAGGGACGGTTGGGTTTGTAGATGGTGATCAGATCCATCGAATTTCGATCCAGGAAATTTAAAATACCTTCTTCAATGGAATTGGCAGCAGTCACCGTGAACTCCATACCGGGGAACGGTTGGTCTTTAATGGTCGTGGTTACCCGGTCTTTGTCTGGGGATATGTGGATCATATGGATTTCCGGCCGGTCGACGATACCCACAAATTCATTTAGCCATTTTAAGGCTTTGCGTTCTTTTTCATGAAGTTCCTCGCCGATGGTTATTTCGGTCGGAAACAAGATCTGCTCAAACTCTCTAAACTGCAAACTGCTTGGTATAGCGAGTACAGGGGTGGAAGCTTTTTGAATCGTATGGGCTGTTGTGGTGCCGATTAATCGCTCCAAAAAAGTGTATCGTTGGCGCAATGCCATGACGATCAGCATGGCCCCGGTCTCGGCCGCTTTTTCAGCAATCTCCGTGGACGGATACGTTCCGTAAATGGCGTTAATCTCTCCTCTGTTTTCCTCGGCTAATTCATCGCGCATGGAGGTTAGGTTTTTCCGCACAGCCTCTTCGCGTTCCTGAATCATTCCTGCCACAGCGTTCGTTGCCAGGGTGGTAGTCGTCGGGATGGGAATGTCAAATACGTGGATGAAATTGACCTTCATCGGATATTTTTTCACCATATTTTTGACAAATCGAAACGCGTTTTGAGAACTTTCGGAAAAATCAGTTGCAAAGAGTAGGTTGGCCATTTTCGTAAGTTTTATAAGGTTAGGTTGTATTAACGGATCAAATTGCTTCAATATTAGCGCTGAGCCGAATCAATATGAACTGCATTCTCTAATTAAACGACTTTTAGCTCTCTTGGTTTAAATTTATTCCGTCTTATGGGTATGAAGGTGGAGCAGAAATTGGCCTCATTTTTCATACCCGAAATTTTATATTTCTGACCTCAGCGAGCCCAAAGATTGTAAGTCCAAAAGATTCCCACCATAGCTTGAAAGTCCCTATGGTTGTATGTATAAACCGACCTCAGTGAGGTACCCGGGTTCAACAAAAGAATGCGGGTATCATCATGTCAACTTCGATGGGATCATCATCGGGCTATACAAAGGGATTCCTGTGTCCTGTTTTGGTTTCAGCCAATATGTTCCCGAATCAGTTCGTATCCTTTTTCGGCTACTTCCCACGGCGGTGAAAATTCTCTCCACACATTGATGGAATTGGCAAAACCGATATCGTTCCGGGTAAAAGCCTCGATGGTCAGCCATCCTGTATACCCCACTTCCCTAAGCGTATCGAACGTTTCTGCGAATGGGATATGACCCTGCCCGGGCGTGCCCCGATCATTTTCACTTATGTGCACGTGCCCCAACATAGGCGCAATTTTACGGATGGCCTGTGGGATGTTCTTTTCTTCGATATTGGCATGGTGGGTGTCATAGTGGGCTTTGACATTCGGATGGTCTACCTCGGTAAGCAATCGATGCATCTGATCCATATTGTTGACCAAAAAGCACTCAAAGCGATTGATGGCTTCCGGGGTCAGTAAAACCCCTGAACCTTCAGCGTATTCCCCTGCCTGGCGAAGGACTTCCGCACTACGGCGATAGTCATCGTCATCCGGTGCGCGGTTTTCAAAATAGGCAAATGCCGAATGGTAAGGCCCCGAAATCAGTTCGCATCCTATATCGGCGGCAATATCCACGGCCCATTTCATTTTATCCAGCGCTGCCTGCCGAATGGATGCGTCCGGGCTTATCGCATTCGTATCCGGGCCAAGCCCCAGAACAGCCGTCATTTTTAAATCTATGCTATCGCAGTGCTTCCCAAAGTTTTTATATAAATCGATGTCCTCTGTGCCATAGAAAAACTCGACTCCATCGTACCCGATTTTTTTCAAACGATCCAGAATGGGATATACGTTTTCTTCGACAGAAGCGGACCAGGCCAGTAGATTAAATCCAATTTTATTCATAATCACTCGGTTTTTTT
>CALGAA010000296.1 GCA_937952445.1 uncultured Bacteroidota bacterium
TGATATCGGGTGAAAATGGGTTGGGCTTTTGGAAGCCATCTTCAAAATAAAGGAAAACCGGGTTTTTGCGCAAGGGGGGTGTGTCTGCAGCAACGTTGGGTACACCCACCATAAAGGCGGCATCCTGCACCAGAACTCCGGTGTATCGGTGGTCAGGGTGGTAATCGTTGGTTCTGTGTGAAATGACCACATCGGCCTTCCATTCCCGGATTTTGCGGATGATTTCCATCCGGTTTTCCAACGTAGGCATCAATTCGCCGTCGTGGTTGTCCATCACTTCGTACTCGGCGATGCCCAGTCGACGCGCGGATTCCTGCGCTTCTGCAGTGCGTCGTTTGGCGAGCATTCCCCCGCCCGTCTCCATGTGACCGGCATCGCCATTGGTCACGGCAATGAATTTGACCTGATGTCCCTGAGCCGCGAAAAGAGCGGCCGTACCACCTCCTTTGATATCGCAGTCGTCCGGATGGGCACCGATAAACAGAATCCGAAGCGGGTTAGATTGCGCGTGTGTTGTCAGGGGTGATACCATAAACACGCTGACGATCAAGAGTAGGAGGAGTTTTATTTTTTTCATGTTGATCATGCTTATTTCAAATCGGAAAATTATTAAAAAAATCCAAGAAAGGACCAGCATTCTTTTGTATTCCTTGTAGGCCAGACTTTGATAAACGCTCAGGGACAACAACCTGCTATGTTCCAGGTAAATTGGTTTTCCTCATTTTTTGGGGTTTAGGTAGACAACCTGTCAACCTATTTTAAGAAGGGTCTCTGTCTCTGGGTTTACCAATCTCCCTTCGTCCCGAAAGGTTTCGGGTCTCCGGCAGCTTAGCAATCCCGGGATCTAAGCGCGAAAAACCCACACCCCCACTTCTAAGCTCTAAGCTCTATACTCTAAGTTCTAAACTCTACCCCCTATTTTTCAAATACTACAGCCTCCGTATCCGCACCAAGATCGTTCAGGTGGCTGCGCAGATCTTTGACCATTTGTTTGGGTCCACAGACGTAAAATTTTTGGTCAAAATCATGGATCTTTTCCTGCAGATAATCTTTGTCGATGAATCGGTGATCATAGCTAGTTGCCGGGTCATCGGTCAGGGTGTTTATAAATCGATCACCGAGCATTCGCGTAAACTCATCTTTGAGGATGATATCTTTCTCGGTCTTGTTGGAGAACAGTAAGTAGTGGTTATCCAGCTTACCTTCCTGTTCGAGCATCCGGAATATCGCTATAAAAGGCGTGACACCCGCACCCCCCGCGATAAAATAACCCGGACCGTCGTACTGGATGCTCCCCCACACATCGTGCAGAATCAACTCATCACCCACCTGCAATTTCCCAATTTGCTCCGTCACTCCGTGGTGATCGTCGTATATTTTTATGGTAAATTCCAGGTTTTCGTCCTCGTTCAGCGAAGTAAATGTGAAGGGACGTTTTTCATTTTCCCAACCGGACTTGTTGACGGCTACTTCAGTCGCCTGGCCCGGACTAAACGAATACTGAGTGGGTTTTTGCACCACAATCCGACGGACGTCATGCGTGACGGGTTCTGTGTGTAAGATGCTTACGATGTGTTTTTCTTCCATGACATGTTTTTTAGGATGAATAATGAAAATACTGGCTTGTGTTCACACTTTCTAATATACTAATAAACCAGTGAGGGATCATTTTGTTGGTAAGAAGATCAGTAAAAAATTTTGATTCTGTTAGCGATTCGAGCAGGAAATTTCTAGAAAATTAGGTTAAAAAAATTTAACTAATAAGTATTTATGGTTATATTAGTGGAAATTAGGCGAATTTTTTGAGCAGATGAGGACAAAATATCGGCTAAAAATTCTCCATTAGAGAAGGTTGGCCGTTCTTTCAAGCGTAGCCGGTAAAGCGAACTACGAACTATTCCAGATTACCCAAAATATGCGGACATGAACTGCAGAATATGATAGGTAAGAAGACAGATCAGCAATTGTGGTGTTCTTTAAAGATAGGAGACCGCGAAGCATTGGGGGAATTATTTCGTCGATATTACGCTTCTTTGCACCAATATGGCTACAAAATTACAGGCGACTCCATTTTGGTGGAAGACTGCCTTCAGGAATTGTTTCTTTATATCTTCGAAAAACATCAATCCATCGGCACGGTCAAATTTGTGCGTGCTTATCTATTCAAAGCTTTTCGAAGCAGAATTATGCGGATGCTCCGGAACCAACGAAAGTCGGTGTATGTATCGCTGGATGATGCCTGGATGGTCATGCCCAACGAGTTGGATATCCTCGACCGCAACGAAGAACAACGCCGGATTTTGGCCAAACTTATCAACAAACTTTCAGCCCGCCAGCGCGAACTGATCTATTTGCGTTACTACAACGATCTGACCCCCGCCGAAATCGCTGAAATGCTCTCTATTTCATACCGCGCTGTCGTCAATACCCTGTTCAAAGCGATGGTCAAACTCCGGAGCAACCGGGATCAACTCGTTCGACCATAATCCAACGGTGATGTACTGGAACGAACCCGGACACGACGGGAAGAAATATCTCGTGGACCAGTCACTAAAATTTTTGATCTTCTGAAGGATTCTTTTCCGTCGAGTCATTTTCATCTGAACCCTTGTGTAGTCATAGGCTATACCAGTTTGTCTTCTTCGATTTGGCAAAAAAATAACCTGATCATAAATATCACTTAGTTGGCTCACTTGGGATCCAATATAATCCAACTCTCTTAAGCCAGCGAACAAACCTACATGGGGAAAGAGGTAGAATGACCCGGTAAATAACTTACATTTTAAATTTTTTGAAATAATTGGGTGACTAAATAGACTGATCGTGCTCTTATATTATAAAACCTTTAATCAGGGAACGCAATATGGCACAAAACAATCCTTTACAAGCCGATAAGCTGATCGAAGATCCCACTTTCATTCAATGGGTTCAGGGGGAACAGAATGCTCATACCCAGGAATGGGAGTATCGATATCATCACAACCCCGGGGATCGGGAAACGATGGACAAGGCGAAAGCGGTGGTGGAAGGTATCCCGTTTCACCGTCGGTTTATCTCCGACAAAAAGGTTGAATCTGCCTGGAAGAAAATAGAACAGGCGCTCGATCAGAAAGACATGGTGAATTCTTCCTTCCCCGGGAAATTGTCCTCGTATTGGAAGGTAGCAGCGGTCATATTGTTGGTGGTATTTTCCGGTTTGGGCGTCTATAAGTTTTACCTGCATAAGGATGTTTTGTACCATACGGATTTTGGAGAACGCCAGGAGATCATTCTGCCAGACGGGAGTCTGGTGACTATGAATGCGAATTCCAAATTATGGTTTCAAAGAAAGAATCCGAGAAACGTCTTCATGACCGGCGAAATATATTTTGATATAGAACGGAAACCGGAATCAAATGAACCATTTATAGTTCATACTCCAGATCTCGATATCCATGTGTTGGGAACCGAGTTCAATGTGAATAGCCGAATGGACAAAACCGATGTCTTTTTGGAAAAGGGCAGCATCGAGCTTTCTATGGAAATGCAGGGGAAAATGCTGATGGAGCCGGGTGATTTCATCAGTTATTCCTCCACACACCAAAAGATTATGGAACACCAATCCAAGCCTAAATCCAAAGTGATTACTTCCTGGAAAGAAGGGGTTTTGCTTTTGGACAGCATCTCCCTCGAATCCACCTTGCTTCTATTGGAGCAGACTTACAACGTCGTCGCGGTGATTGAAAACAAGGAATTAAACGGAAAAATACTGGTAGGGGGTGTGCCCAATGACAATCTGGAAATGTGCGTCCAGGCACTTCGGACCATTTACAACCTGGACATTGAACTGACTACAGATAGCTTAATCGTCCGGTAAACATTAACAGACATAATATTAAATCAGAAATAACATGAAAAAAGGTAGAAGAAAAATTTGGAGGGGGTGGACCGGAGTGCTCATAATAATGAGCTCCCTTGCATTGTCCCAGGGATGGGCTTCCACCCATGATGACCGGCAACTCAGCGAAATCCTCACCGAGATCAGTGAAAAATTCCAGGTCATCATTACCTATGATGCTGCTATGCTGGAAGGCATTAAGATCGATGTCCAGGTCAGTGATTTGCCGGATAATTTCGAGAAAGCAATAAAAATGGTAATGGAGCAGACCAACCTGGATTATAAAAGTCTGGGGACCAAATATTATGTCATCTATAAGGACAACAAAAAAGGGAAACGCGATATGCGTAAGCTCAAACGGAAAATAAAACAAATCCAAAAAATTGAATCTTCAGGTAAAATCACCCTGGGTCGTCAGCAAGCTGGTCCCAGAGTAGCCGCATTGGATATGTTGCATTCCATCGAGTTTTTGCTGCAGGGAATTGAGGTGAGTGGAACCGTACTGGATGAGGCGGGTAACCCGTTGATAGGAGTCAATATTCAGGTAAAAGGAACCGGCACCGGTACTGCGACCGATTTTAATGGTCAGTTTGTGATTCCGGATGTCGAGGAGGATGGTATTCTGGTTGTCTCGTACGTGGGCTATGAAACCCAGGAAATTCCTATCGATGGGCGATCGGAAATCACGGTTACATTGATCGAAGATTCTCAGTTGCTGGATGAAGTGGTGGTCGTAGGGTACGGAACTCAGAAAAAAACAACGATTACAGGAGCAGTTAGTACGATGAATGCTGATGAGATCGCGCAGATCCCAGTACCCAATATTTCTCAGTCCATTGCGGGTAAACTGGCTGGCATTAGCATGCGGCCGAATGGGGGACAGCCAGGCTATGATGATCCTGATTTGCATATTCGTGGTATCGTAACGACCGGAAATAACCGACCGCTGGTGGTGGTTGACGGAGTCAAAAGGGATAACATTCGACAAATCGATCCCAGTTCCATCGAATCCATCACTATACTTAAAGACGCTGCAGCAGTAGCACCCTACGGGATTGGTGGTGCAAACGGTGTGATTTTAATTACGACCAAAAAGGGCGTAAGCGGAAAACCGACCGTTCGATATAGCGGTTCCTACGGATTTCAAAATCCGACCTATCTGCCCGATATGCTGGATGCAAAAGACTACATGTCGCTTCAAAATGAAGCCTACTTCAATTTAAACCCCAATGGTTCCAGTCCGCCATATGACCCTATGACGGTCGAGAATTACCACCAGCTCCACAGCGAAGATCCCTGGAGATACCCCAATTCAAACTTTCTCGATATATTCAATAAAAACGTACCCGTTCAGAACCATAATATAGAATTTAGCGGGGGTGGGGACAACGTCAATTACTACGCCAGCGTAGGTTACTTTGATCAACAGGGGATATTCTCACCTGTCAACTACAACCGGTATAATTATAATGTCAATCTTGATATTAGTGCAACTTCAACCACCAAAGTGAGTTTATCCCTACTCGGTTCGTTTGAACAAACCAACGACATTGACGCGGATGAATCCACTTCGGGTCACCTTTTTAGGAGCTTTTATAAATTTATTCCAACGCAGAGCCTTATTTACCCGGAAGGAGACAAATGGGGAGAATCCTCGGCCAATACCCCTGTGGGCGTTTTGCGGTCTGATGGGTACAATAAAATCGATGCCAATACGCTCCTTGCTACAGTCATGGTAGAGCAACAATTGCCTTTTCTGGAAGGCCTGAGTATTAAGGGCTCATTTAGCTTTGATCCCAAATCACAGAATACTAAGGGTTGGCATATTCCATACGTTTATCACAAGATCGATCTGACCTCCCAACCCTATACCTACACCGAAGCCATATCGCTTCAGGAAGGTTCGGGGGCCCCCTATACGTGGCTGGAAGTGCGCAATGACCGATGGGTGAATTACACTTACCAGGGATACCTTCAGTATGAAAACACATTCGGTAACCATTCCTTTAACGGGCTGTTGGTGGCCGAAGCCCGAAATTCGACGTCGAGCTGGTTCAACACGCGACGGAATAATTTTGCGGTTGAAATTGACGAAATCAGTCTGGGAAGCTCGGATAAAAATGATTATGACAACGGCGGAACTTCCACCACCGGAAGTGAACTGGGCTACGTCTACCGATTGAGCTATGCATACCAGGATAAGTACATCCTGGAAGCTTCCGGAAGATACGATGGGCATTATTACTTTGCACCTGGCAACCGGTGGGGTTATTTCCCGGCATTTTCTGCGGCATGGCGGATGTCAGAAGAACCTTTTATGAGTCACTTTTCTGACCTGGATGAACTCAAACTCAGAGCTTCCTGGGGAAAAGCCGGAATGTTGGCGGGTTCTGCTTTCCAGTATTTGGAAGGGTATGATCTTCGTGGTAACGCCTATGCATTTGGGTCCGGTTCACTGGTCCAGGGCTCAAATTTACCCCGGGAGGCGAATCCAAATATCACCTGGGAAATTTCTACAAAATTTGATGTGGGCGTTGATTTTAGCTTGTGGAACGGTTCTCTGAACGTCTCAGCAGATTACTTCAATGAAAAAAGAGATAATATGCTGCTGGCTCCACAGGTGACTTTACCGGTGGAATATGGATTGGATCTTTCCGAAGAAAATAAAGGGGAGATGAAAAACAATGGTTTCGAATTGATTGTCGGGACACGGAAAAATTTCTCCAATGATTTTGAATTCCAAATCACAGGAAATGTCAGTTATGCAAAAAATAGCATGATCGAGGTATTTCAAAGTGATGCCCAGCGAACTAATCCGAATCGAACGCTGGTGGGACGTCCATTTGGCACTCCATTTGGCTATAAGACGCTGGGGTTGTTTACTACGGCAGACGATAAAAATGGGGATGGAATCATTAACGAGGAAGATGGCTACAATGTCCAGCAGTTTGGCCAGCTCCACCCCGGGGATATCAAATACGCTGATTTGAGTGGTCCCGACGGGGTGCCGGACGGTCGCATTGATGCCCACGATCTTACCCAGATTGGTTATCCGGTGTACCCCTTGTGGACGTTTGGATTAACCCCTTCTATGCGATATAAGGGAATAGACCTTACCCTCTTTTTGCAAGGTAGCGCAAATTCGAGCATCGATGTGTATCAGTTCATGACCGTTCCATTTGAAAACAATGGCAGCAATACCGCCTATGAATATATGGACAACCGCTGGACACCAAACAACCAAAATGCCAAATACCCCAGAGCTACCCCTTCTCCGTATGCGAACAACACTCAGGACTCTGATTTTTGGATGGTCAATACCAGTTATTTAAGATTAAAAACCTTTTCTCTGGGGTATTCTCTTCCTTCACGCTTTTCCAATAGCATTCGGATGCAGAATATCCGGTTGTATGTGCTCGGCCAGAATTTACTCACATTCAGCAAGTTAAAACACATTGACCCGGAAATGGGATATGACGACAGGGAGACGGCCTACCCTGTGATGAAAGCATTCACATTTGGATTGGATGTAACATTTTAAACGTAAAAAAGACAGCATTATGAAACTTTATATATACATTTTAGGAGTTTACCTGATCGGTTTGTTTTTGATAAGCTGCGATGCTGAGGAATTTTTGGAAAACACCAATAAATCCAGCCTGACCGAGCAGACGCAATGGGCATCCGAAGTGAACGCGGATATCTTTTTGAATGACATTTATAGTGAAATACCGAATAAATGGAATTTCTCGGAGCACCTGGATTATTACACAGATGACTACAACATCAGTCATTATTATACGGCCTCCAATTGGCGGCAGGGGATTTGCCAGGTTCCGCCATCCAGTACCACAAACGAATGGGGAGGAACCCAGGGACCTACGGATGGTTTTTCGTGGGCGACGTTCTTTTCAAAAGTCCGAAAGTGCAATACGTTTATTCAGAAATTGAACGAGTACAGGGACAATTTTTCGGAGGAATATTTCCAGGAGCGTACCGATTAAGCCCGGTTTTTAAGGGCCTATTTTTACAGCGAATATTTTATGCATATCGGAGGGGTTCCGATTATCGAGGTACCATTGAATCGGAACACCATGGAATACGATGAAATGCTGTATCCCCGGAATACTTTTGAGGAAACATACCAGTTTATCGTGAGCGAACTGGGAAGCATCGTCAACAACAACAGCCTGGCCGTTAAATACAATAATGGAGACCGGGATGCGGGAAGAGCCACATTGGGCGCAGCTCTGGCGTTGAAAGGTTGGATAGAAGTGTTCGCAGCCAGTCCTTTATTCAATACTTCCGATCCATATTTACCCGATCAGGGAAATTTCGTACATTTTGGCAACGAAAGCCTTGAGCGATGGAAAACGGCCGCCGCAACCAACAAAAAATTTATAGAGGAGTACGGTTCCGGGATATATTACGACTTGTTCCCCGAGGTGAAAGATCTTTGGCGGGAGTCGAATGAATACAATTCGGAGGTGATCTGGGATCGCCAGATCGTGGCTAATGTATCGGGCATGGGAGGATCTTATGAACGACGGGGTGGACCTACCTACGTTTTGGGCGAATATCAGACCTGGGGAAATTATAACCCGACCCAGGAACTCGTCGATGAGTTTAAAATGGCCAATGGATTGAGCATTGACGATCCGATGTCTGGCTATGATCCACAGAATCCCTACCACAACCGCGAACAACGATTTTATGACTTTATCGTGTACGATGGTGCCCATTATTTCCTCGACTGGATGCCAAGACCCGACACGATTTATACCCGGATCGATGAAACGCATCCCGATCCGGATAAAACCAATCAAATCGACCTCGCCGGAAATACCGATGTGGGGGATTCGGGCTATTATCAAAAGAAAAAATTGAATCCTGATGCAGCCCCCGGGGAAAATGCCAGTGGTCAGAATTATATTTTCTATCGGTACGCCGAAGTGCTGCTCAATTACGCAGAGGCGCAAAACGAAGCAGCTGGTCCGGATCAAAGCGTATATGATGCGTTAAACGCCGTGCGGAACAGGTCCAATTTGCCGGATGTTGAACCCGGATTGACGCAGGAGGAAATGCGCGAGGTAATCCGAAGTGAACGGAGGGTGGAACTTTGCTTTGAAGGTAAACGATATTTCGACAATAAAAGATGGGGTGTGGCGGAAACCAATATGGGCAATCCACGACACAACATGGTCATTCGGAATACAGTTCCCTCCAATAATTCGGGAACCTGGGTTTACAGCGTGGAAGAAGAAGTGAAATATAATGCTGCGTTTGATCTCAAGCAGTATATGAGTCCGATTCCACAGGATGTTATAGATCAAAATCCTAAAATTGTACAAAATCCGGGGTATTGAGAATTGGTCAAGGGGAATTTGGAGCTTAGGGTTTTAAAGCAGAACCACACTGTTGAAAACTATATGGCTACCTGATTGAATTGCCGAACAGAAGTGGTAGATGTGATTAAGCCGATT
>CALGAA010000297.1 GCA_937952445.1 uncultured Bacteroidota bacterium
AATGCTGGAAGATTTTATCGCTGCCTACGATTATTTAAAGAACCACGAAAAGGTCAATGGAAAAATTGGTGTTGTGGGGTTTTGTTTTGGGGGCTGGGTTTCCAACATGATGGCGGTACGGGTATCTGATCTGGCCGCCGCCGTTCCTTTTTATGGGTCACAACCTGATGCGGAGGATGTTCCCCATATCAATGCGCCGCTGATGTTGCATTATGCCGAATTGGATGAGCGGAGCAATGAGGGCTGGCAGGCATATCAAAAAAGTTTGGAGGGTTACGACAAGGATTACGAGGTCTTCTTTTATCCTGGTGCCAATCACGGTTTCCACAATACGTCGACCCCTCGATACGATCCGGGAGCGGCTCGACTTGCCTGGGAAAGAACCATCCGGTTTTTTAAAGAAAATCTGGGATAGTCCAGCTCACGGTGTCCGTATGAGCGAAGTTTGAAAGATCTTCTACAAAAAATCCAGCCCTTGGGGGCATGGTGTGCGTATTTTGGCATTTTCAGATACTATCCGGCATTTTGTAGATCATAATTGAGCTGAACTGTTTATATTCACTGAAATAAAATAAAAACTTCAATTAGAATGCGACACACTTTCTTCTTCCTGTTTCTGTTTCTGACAAGCGTTCATTTTTCTTGCGGCACAATGGCCCAATCCAGTACAAAAGCAAATCAAGATGGATGGATATCCATTTTCAACGGTAAGAACCTGGATGGATGGAAAGTAGGTGAAAATGCTGAAACGTTTTTTGTAAAAGATGGTCTGCTGAATGTAGCCGGACCACGGTCTCACATTTATTATGTGGGAGATGTTGAAAACCATCACTTCCAGAATTTTGAATTGGAAAGTGTCGTAATGACCAAGCCCGGTGCCAATTCCGGAATTTATTTTCATTCGCGTTATCAGGAAAAAGGATGGCCATTACATGGCTATGAAGTTCAGATCAACAACTCCGGTGGGGACTGGAAACGAACCGGGAGTCTGTATGATATCGTCGAAGTCCGTGAAAACTATGCCCGGGATGACGAATGGTTTACCTTATATATAAAAGTGGATGGGGATCGCGTGATCGTGAAGGTCAATGATATTGTTACCGTGGATTATACCCAACCTGAGAATCCGAAGCGGGAAGGTGAACGGGTCAATAGAATACTGAAAGGGGGTACGTTTGCCATTCAGGCCCACGACCCCGGCAGCGTGATTTATTTTAAAGAGATTAAAGTACGCCCATTACCCTAAGAGATAAGGCGTGGATTAAGTACATGTAAAAAGCTGATTTTTAAGGTAATCAGGAGGATTGATTTCCCACTTAACCTTCTCGTTTATGCGCCCAGCGCTTTCTTTGCGTATTCGCGGCATTTAATTACTTCAAGTACTGCATTGGAACCTTCGGGTACAGGATACTCCAGTTCGATGCTGACGGGTATATCATATTTTTTATCCCTTAGCAGGTGCAGTATTTCTACCAGAGGTGTATCGCCCTGTCCCCATGGAAGGTTTGCTGCTCCGTTGGCTTTGGTTTGACGATCCTTGAAATGCATGGAAGTAATTCTGTCATGTCTGGCCTCGATCAGGGCGAGCAGGGTTTCCTTAGTATTATTCCCCCCGGCGGCTATATAGTGTCCCACATCCAGGTTCATCGTATTTTTCGGCGATTGGTCCAGAGCCACGTCCCACCATGTATCAGTAGCCTGGGTATGGTTGTGATAACCAATGTACATATTGTGTTTTTCAGCCAGTTTCCCCAATCTTAAAGACTGTTCCGGATTTTTGGGTAATTCTACGGTCACAGATTGGGCACCCAGTGCTTTGCCGGCCCGAAGGGCGTATTCTATTTCAGCGTCGGTATTCTTTTCGCCTAATGCGCTGGGTTTGAAAGCATAAATGCTGACACCTGCTTTGCGAAATTTCTTCTTCACTGCTTTAAAAGGATCCATCGGAACGTTGGCCCGCCATTCCGCCAATCTATCATTGTCGGCAGGTCTTCCGGCGAATTCCTCCACTGCTTCCCCCATCAATTCCACAGCACTGATTCCACTTTCCACGATGTATTTTAATAATTGATCTATATCGTGCGGCATACTTCTAAAGGAATAGGTGATCAAGCCGACCTGTACTCCTTTATATTTTGAATTGGGTTTTTTCGCCATCTCCATGCCGGCATTCCACCATGAAGGAGTGGTAAACATTAGCCCGGCACCGGCTATTGACCCTTGACGGATAAAGGAACGACGAGAAAAATTCACAGGTTTTTGGTCAGGTGTTGTCATGCGGGAATAATTTAATTTTGTTCCTTCCAAATATATGGAAATATTGATAAATGAACATCTTTTCTACAAAATGTATCTTGGATGACTTTTTGATTGGGTAAGATTATCGAGGGTTTTCACTCCTAACCGTGGGACTTGTAGTACCAGGGCACCGGGCATTATATTCAGGGATGTTTATGACGAGGTTGTTTTTTGTCATATAGAAGAAGCTAAACACCATTTATGTAGAATTACTTCACCAGGTTAAATGAAATGCGCCTCCACAAAAAGTTGATGGGTGGAGGAATGGCTTGATCTTATAGCTTTTGAAGCGCTTGTAAAATATCTTCCCGAATATCATCAATATCTTCCAATCCGACCGAGATGCGAATCAATTGATCTGAGATTCCTGCCCGCAACCGATCGACAGGTTCCATTTTGCTGTGCGTGGTCGTCGCTGGGTGGGTAACTATCGATTTGGTATCTCCCAGGTTGGACGTGATTGAAAGCAATTGAAGTTCGTTGATAAAGCGGTACACCTTATCCGTACCACCGATCAATTCGAAGGTCACGATACCTCCTCCCATTTTCATTTGTTTTTTGGCCAACTCGTATTGCGGAAAATTTTCTAAAAAGGGGTAATTGACCGTGCTGATTTTCTCATGATTGTCGAGCATTTTCGCCAGCTCCAATGCATTTTGGCAATGCGCCTTCATCCGAATGGGTAGAGTTTCCAGACTTTTTGAAAGCATCCACGCGTGGAAAGGGGATAAAACAGGGCCCGTGTGCCGGGCAAAGAATACGACCTCTTCCATCTCCTTTTCATCACCTACAATTATTCCGCCCAATACTCGTCCCTGGCCGTCGATATATTTCGTAGCAGAATGAATGATGAGATGGGCTCCGTAACGCGCTGGTTTTTGGAGAAGCGGCGTCGCAAAACAATTGTCTACAATGAAAAGAATGCCATGTTTTTTGCAGAATGTATTGCAAATTTCCAGATCGACTATTTTCAAGCCGGGATTGCTTGGAGTTTCGACGATCAAAAGTTTTGTTTCTTCCCGTACTGCGTTATCCCACTGCCCGGTTTCCAGGGGATCCAGATAAGTCGTCGTGATCCCAAATCTGGGCAGGATCTGGTCAAGAATTTGATGGGTAGATCCAAACAGGGCACAAGATGCCAGGACGTGATCTCCTGCTTTAAGAAAACTCATCAACCCAAGGTAGACTGCGGCCATTCCCGATGCTGTTGCAAATCCTGCTGGTTTTTCTTCAAGTAGGCACATTTTCTCGATAAATTCATCGAGGTTGGGATTGGAGTACCGGGAATATATTTGACCATCGAGATCGTTGCTAAATGTATCCCGCATTTGTTCTGCGGAATCAAAAATAAAGCTGCTGGTCAAATACACCGGGGTGTTGTGTTCCCGGTGCGGTGAGCGGTCTGTCTGGGTGCGTATTAACCGGGATTTGTCCTTCACTGGTCCGATTCTTTTACGATCTCAAATGTGTATTCGATCCGGGCGGTATGCTTCAGAATTTGAGCTACAGAACAGTACTTATTCATACTCAAATCGATCGCTCGTTCAGCCTTTTGAGGACTAATGTTACCAATTAATATGTAGTGGACATGGATATGGGTGAACAAGGAGGGCACTGCGTTTTCCTCTCGTTCAGCTTTTATATTGATTTTGATATCCCGAAGATCCTGCCTCCCCTTTTCGAGAATGTTGATGATGTCGATGGACGAACAACTTCCCAGTGACATCAAGATCATTTCCATAGGTCGTACCCCTTTATTTGTTCCTCCGATGGATTCGGCGGCGTCAGTGTCGACGAAAAGGCCTTCGCTGTTGGTGGCCCGAAGATGGTACGTGCCCGATTGGCGTTGGATGTTTATTTCCATATCTCCTTGTTCGGAATTTAAATGAATTATGCAAAACTATCAAAATTATTTTTACATTTGTCATTCAAATCAATTCTCTTATTATCCGAAAGGTCGGATTGAATCGGCGAAAAAAGCAAAATTTGATGCGAAGTGCCGATGGACAGAAGCTTTTGGAATGCAGATTGATTTTTTTATACAGAAGGGTGGAGAGAACAGGCTCTGGGAAACCCTAGCAACCGCTGTTGTTGGAAAGGTGCTACATCCTGCCAAGAAATTGGAGATATAAAAACAATCATCAATTTTCGACTAATTTTTATCTCTCATTTTTTTGGTACGGGCTAAAGCTCTGGAAACCAGCTATATATATTATTTAAATAATTAAAACATACCAAAAAAATGGCAGACTTGAAATTTGAAACCCTCCAGGTACACGCCGGGCAGGAACCCGATTCAGAAACACTATCCCGCGCAGTACCCATTTATCAGACCACCAGTTATGTATTTAAAAATTCTGAACATGGTGCTAATCTATTCGCATTAAAAGAATTCGGGAACATTTATACCCGTATTATGAATCCCACCAGTGACGTTTTTGAGAAGCGATTGGCTGCGCTGGAAGGAGGGACCAACGCATTAGCCACCGCTTCAGGTCAATCCGCACAGATGCTGGCCATCACCAACATCGTGGAATCCGGGCAGAATTTTGTGTCATCCACCGATTTGTATGGGGGAAGCTACAACCAGTTTAAAGTCACCTTCAAACGTTTTGGTATAGATGTAAAATGGGCGAATCCTACAGATCCCTCCAGCTTTGAGGCCCAAATCGACGAGAATACGCGAGCCTTATATGTGGAAACCATCGGCAACCCCAGTTACAACGTACCTGATTTTGAAGCCATCGCAGCGATTGCTCAAAAACATGATCTGCCTTTAATCGTGGACAATACCTTTGGAGCAGGAGGTTACCTGTGCCAGCCACTAAAACACGGTGCCAATGTAATCACACACGCCACTACCAAATGGATTGGTGGACACGGAACTTCCATCGGAGGAATGATCGTGGATGGTGGAAATTTTAACTGGGGTAATGGTAAATTCCCTCAATTCTCTGAACCTGCTGAAGGATACCACGGAATGATCTTTTGGGATATCTTCGGATCGGAAGGACCTTTCGGTAACATTGCCTTTGGTATTCGTGCCCGCGTAGAAGGTCTACGGGATCTGGGACCGGCTCCGAGCCCGTTCAACAGCTTCCTCAATTTGCAGGGATTGGAAACGCTTAGCCTTCGGATGGAACGTACATGTGCCAATGCGCTTGAATTGGCCAATTGGTTGAAAGACCATCCAAAAGTAGAGTCGGTCAATTACCTGGGACTGCCCGATCATCCTTCGCATCAAAACGCTCTTAAATATTTGAAAAACGGCTTTGGTGGTGTGCTTTCCTTTGAAATGAAAGGAGATAAAGCCGGTGCTACGAAATTTGTGGATTCACTGAAATTGGTATCGCATCTGGCCAACGTAGGGGATTGCAAGACCCTGATTATCCAGCCATCAGCGACTACTCACCAACAGTTGTCCGACGAGGCACAGCGAAAAGCCGGTGTCAATCCGACCACGCTTCGAATCTCATTGGGTATTGAGCATATTGATGACATCAAAAACGATTTGCAACAGGCTTTTGACCAGGTATAAATAAACTAAACGGTGACCCTGCTGATGGTGATATTGACCCTCAGCCCGGGTGCCGAACAAAACTACCCAACCCATAGACCCAATTCCTCCCGATCGCAAAAGATTGGGAGGAATATTGGGTTTATTACTTTAAAGTTGGAGCGAATGCGATCGGAGTCCGTATATTGCGCCCTTTTTACTGCGGGATCGGGGAGAACAGTTATGAAAGACAAGGATATACGTGTCAGGGGACCGCACTCCGTATGAAGAGAAATGTTCTCCTATTCTGGCGGGAATAAAAGATGAGGCGGTGAAGGAGGAGATGAGGAGAGAGAATCCCGATAGAAGCATCCGCGTATTTGAATTTGTAGTACGATCTTTTGATAAGATTGATGAAAAGTGAAAGATTTGGAAAGTCATCGTCACCGGGCCGGGAGTAAATCACGGGATAAAGAGAGGATTGTCAGGTGGTTGAAAATCAATCAAATGAGGTATGAGTTTTAAAACGTTTAAATATACACAGCCTTTCTCACTGGAAAATGGAGGTGAATTAGCAGAGTTTGAGTTGGGGTACAGTACTTTGGGAAAGCTCAACAAGGATCAATCCAACGTCGTTTGGATTTGCCATGCGCTCACGGCTAACAGCCGGCCGGAAGAGTGGTGGCCAGGCCTTGTGGGGCCCGGCAAAGCATTTGATACCAATCGCCATTTTATCGTTTGCTCGAATATGTTGGGATCGTGCTATGGAAGTACCAATCCCAGATCAATCAATCCCGCTACGAATCAACCTTATGGACAAACATTTCCGTTACTGACCAACCGCGATATGGTACGGGCGATGGATGCCCTGCGTGTCCACCTGGGCATTGAACGCATCGAAATGGCTGCAGGAGGATCCATGGGAGGACAACAGATCCTGGAATGGAACGTGATGCGCCCCGATATATTTAATAATATTTTTGTGATTGGCACCAATGCGGTCCACTCTCCATGGGGGATTGCCTTCAACGAAGCCCAACGAATGGCGATGGAAGCGGATCCCACGCTGTGGGATAACATACCAGGTAGTGGAGCTAAGGGCCTACAGGCAGCCCGGGCGGTTGCCATGCTCTCTTACCGTAATTATCAGGCATTTGATCAGACCCAACAAGATGACCCGGATAAATTGTACAATTTCCGGGCGAGTACATATCAACAATATCAGGGGCAAAAATTGGCCAAAAGGTTTGATGCCCAATCGTATTACTATCTGACAAGAGCGATGGACAGCCACAATATTGGTCGGGGCCGGGGCGGCGTGGAAAAAGCACTCCAGACCATCCAGACCCGGGCCCTGGTGGTGGGCATCGAAACGGACTATTTATTTCCCACAGATGAACAACGACTCATAGCTGCCAACCTGAAATTGAGCCACTATCTAGAAATCTCAACCCCTTACGGGCACGATGGTTTTCTGATCGAGTGGGACCTGCTCGACGACATGGTTCGCAGTTTTTGGGAAAATCATTCCTGAATCTACGATTGAATTGCTAATTTCGCTGTTCGATCGTATAACCTGGATTATGGGTTGCATCGAACGGTTCGTTCCGTCTCGTAATCCGTTCAAATTGAAAAATTTTCATGGAATATCAGCACAATCGTTACAACAAGATATTGGTTGCCAACCGCGGAGAAATTGCGATTCGAATATTTCGGGCTGCTACTGAATTGCACCTCAGAACGGTAGCCGTATATACCTTCGAAGACCGGTATTCACTTCACCGGTACAAAGCTGATGAGGCCTATCTGATCGGACCCAAAGACGAGCCACTGAGTCCGTATCTCGATATTGAGGAGATTATCAAAATTGCCAAAGAGAACGAGGTTGACGCCATACATCCCGGGTACGGTTTTCTTTCTGAAAATGTGCGATTCGCGGAGCGATGTAAGGAGGAGGGAATTATTTTTGTAGGACCTGCTCCGGATACCATGAGGGCTCTGGGAGACAAAGTCCGGGCCAAGAAAATTGCAGAAAAACTTGAAGTTCCTACAATTCAGGATAGTAAGCTGGATATTGATTCCGAGGAAATTGTAGTCAGCGAGGCTAAAAGGATCGGATTTCCCATCATGGTCAAAGCGGCTGCGGGAGGAGGAGGCCGTGGAATGCGGGTGGTGCGGTCCGAAGGGGATTTGATCACAGCTTTTAAGGAAGCTCGAAGGGAAGCCAAAACGGCTTTTGGGGATGATACCGTATTCCTGGAAAAGTATATCGAGAATCCAAAGCATATTGAAATTCAAATCCTGGGTGATCAGTATGGAAACCTGGTTCACCTCTATGAACGAGACTGTTCGGTTCAACGACGTTTTCAAAAAGTCGTCGAAGTAGCACCGAGTATCGGTTTGAGTCAGAGCACATTAGACAGTTTGTACGAAGCTGCTCTCAAGATCAGTCGTCACGTGAATTATGTCAATGCAGGTACCGTGGAGTTCCTGGTCGATCGGGACGAACAGATTTATTTCATCGAGGTCAATCCGCGAATTCAGGTAGAACATACCATTACGGAAGAGATTACAGGGATCGATATCGTCAGAACCCAGATCCTGATATCAATGGGGTACGAACTTTCGCATGAATTGATCTACATCAGAAGTCAGGAAGAAATCAAGCCTTCGGGTTTTGCGATCCAATGCCGCGTGACGACTGAGGATCCTGAGAACAATTTCAAACCGGACTATGGGACTTTGATCGCTTATCGCTCCGCCAGCGGATTTGGTATACGTCTCGATGCGGGAAGCGCTTATCCTGGATCGACGATCAGTCCTTTTTTCGATAGCATGCTGGTTAAAGTGACCGGCTGGGGGCGAACCCTGGATGGAGCAGCCGACCGGTTGTACCGGGCTTTACTGGAATTTCGGATCCGCGGGGTCAAGACCAATATTGGATTTTTGTTGAATCTGCTCAACGATGAAACGTTCCGATCGGGAGGTGCAACGGTGAATATGATCGCGGCGAAGCCGGAGTTGACCAATGTCCTCCGACGTCGGGACCGGGCTACGAAATTACTCCGCTATCTGGCCAATGTGATCGTGAATGGAAACGAGGATGTCAAGTACATCGATCCCACCCAAAGGGAGAAGCCCGCCGTAGTTCCTGCGTTTTCTTCCAAAAAGGATTATCCGGATGGTACGAAAAAACTATTGACAGAGAAAGGCCCCAGGGAATTTGCGAACTGGCTTAAGAACGAAAAACAGATCCATTTTACCGATACGACCTTCCGGGATGCGCATCAGTCTCTGTTGGCCACGCGGGTTCGGACGCTCGACATTCTTCAGGTGGCTGAAAGCTTCGCCAAAAACCATGGACAGGACGTATTTTCAATGGAAGTATGGGGAGGAGCGACTTTTGATGTAGCGATGCGGTTTTTGAAAGAGGATCCCTGGACGAGATTGCAGTTGATTCGGGAAAAAGTTCCCAATATTTTGCTTCAAATGCTGCTCCGTGGATCCAATGGGGTGGGGTATAAGGCATACCCGGATAACCTCATCGTTTCCTTTATCGAAAAAGCGTGGGAAAACGGGATTGATTTATTCCGGATTTTTGATTCTTTGAATTGGGTCGAAAATATGCGGACCAGCATCCGAACAGTGGTCAATAATACCGATGCTCTGGCTGAGGCCTGCATTTGTTATACCGGTGATATATCGGATCCCGAGAAGCGAAAATATGACCTGGAGTATTACGTTAATCTGGCTCGTGAACTCGAAGCAGAAGGCGCGCATATCCTGGCAATCAAAGACATGGCCGGATTGTTGAAACCTTACGCAGCAGAACAATTGATCCCGGCACTTAAGGAGTCTATTTCCATTCCAGTACATTTACATACCCATGATACATCCTCCGTACAATCAGCGACTTATCTCAAGGCGATTGAAACAGGAGTCGATGTTGTCGATGTGGCATTGAGCGCCATGTCGGGCTTGACCAGCCAGCCCAATTTCAATTCCATGGTGGCGGCATTGAAAGGTCAGCCACGTGGTCGGGATATAGATTTGAAAAGCCTCGATCGGTATTCCGATTATTGGGAAATCGTCCGGTCATACTATTACCCATTTGAGACCGAACTGCGGGGAGGAACAGCCAGTGTTTACCGGCACGAAATACCAGGGGGACAGTATTCAAACCTCCGACCACAAGCCCGGGGACTGGGACTGGAAGAAAAATTTGAAACAATCAAGGAGAATTACCGGATTGCCAACGAGTTGTTTGGAAATATTGTCAAGGTAACTCCGTCATCAAAGGTGGTAGGAGATATGGCGATGTTTATGACTTCCAATAACCTGACCGAAAAAGATATTCGAGAACGCGCTGAAGAATTGTCCTTCCCGGAAAGCGTCAAGGCCCTGTTTCAAGGTGAACTCGGCCAACCTTACCAGGGATTTCCCAAAGATCTGCAAAAAGCCATTCTCAAAGATATTAAGCCATATACAGATCGGCCCAATGCCCACCTGAAACCCATTGATCTTGATTTGGCGTTCGAGAATTTTAAAGAGAAGTATGGTCCCTACGTGAATTATCTGGATTTTCTATCCGGACAGCTATATCCGAAGGTTTACGATGATTACCACAAGCATTACGCCAAATACGGCATGGTGCGCACCCTGCCCACCTGGTCTTTTTTCTATGGAATGAAAGAAGGGGAAGAAATCCTGGTGAACATGGATAAAGGGAAAACGCTGCTGATCGAATACGTCTATAAAACCAGTCCCAACGATAACGGTGAGGTGTTTGTGACCTTTAAACTTAATGGACAAATGCGTACCGTGCGCGTGAGAGATGCCTCGGTAAACGTGGAGATCAAGAAGCATCGAAAAGCCGAAAAAGTAACCGATATCGGATCCCCACTCCAGGGAAATCTTTCGAAAATTTACGTCAAAGAAGGCGATCAGGTCAAAAAGAATGACCCCCTGTTTGTCATCGAAGCCATGAAAATGGAGTCGACGATTGCGTCACCGATGTCCGGTGTGGTTGAACGCGTACATCTCAGCGAGAAAACGCTGGTGGAGCAGGATGACCTGGTGATTGAAATCGATCCGGAACGGGTTATATCTTCCAGAGATGTATCCAATCCCAATCCCTGAATGACTGTTTAGGATTAGGAGTGCCCGAATTTGGGGAGCATTGAGAAGGGGAGTTGAGACCAATGGAATTGTTATCTCAATTCGGAGAAGAGGGTTCTGGTGTCCGGGCGGTAAGGTACATGGATAATACTACTTTATTTGTATTCATCCATTGAAGAATCTTTGTAACGTAACGCCAGTCCGGATTACTGAATAGATGCAAGATTGGTTCTCGCGCTAATTGGCATTTTTCTCCTTTTTAATGATTCCGTTCAGGGTCCGCTGTGGCCAGGGGTTTAGCAAAAGAAGAATATATCGGTATTGTTCACCAGACCTCTCTTCTCCATTCTTCGTCGAATATCTGCCCTGGCCCCGGGATTTGAAATGGCCACGATGACTTGTCGTGATGAATGGAGTAATCCTTCTGGAGTCGATAGAGTGGTGCCGTAGATGACATGGCCAACCTTTTTGGTGTTTTCGGTTACCCAGGCGGGTCGTATTCCGAATTTTTGAAACCGCCGGAATAATTTTTTCCCTTTTCGCCCCGCTCCCCAAATTACAACCTTGTCCTCCGGCCTGTATTTATATTTCAGGAAATATCGAACCTTGAGATCAAAAAAGAGTTGATCCTTGTATTCCTTTTTTGTTCTGCTCGCCCTATTGGGCCAATCGCGCCAGTAATGAATCACCCTCGGGATGCCTTTGGGTGTTAATCCATGGACGTACATTCGAAAGACCAGATCGTAATCTTCAGGGTAGATGCCGTTCGTCATCCCGCCGATTTGGTCAAGGTCTTCCCGGTACATCAACCAGGCCGGTGAGGCAATCGGACATTCAATGAATATGTCTTCAAAAATCGTATCACGAACTATATGCTTGTTGATCCAGTTCCCATAATCGATGAAGCCCTGTTTCAATTCCTGATCGGTGCTGAAGTACCGAACCATTCCGGTAACTACCGAACCACGGCCGGACTCCACCAGCTTTTGATGTAACTTTTCCAATTTATCAACCGGCATTAAATCATCTGAATCCATCCGGTGTACCATTTCTCCCTGACTGTATTGAAGGGCTTTTTTCAGGGCAGGAATAATTCCTTTTTGGTCATTGGAGTACCACCTTATCCTGGGATCTTTCCGGGCATATTTTTCAAGAATCTGCTTTGAATTGTCTGTGGAGTGATCATTGATGGCGATCAGCTCCCAGTCCCGGAAGGTTTGATTCAGTATGCTGTCCAGGCATGCGGGCAGGTATTGCGCTGTGTTGTGTACGGGCATTAGAATGCTGACCATTTACTGAAAATTGATGATAAAACAGATGCATAAAGATGGGGAAAATCTAAAAGGAAGGGTAGAATATGGCTTTGAATCCTGAAATTGATCGAAAATTGGACCCTTGTGCACCGGTCACTTAATCAGGGTACCCATAAATTCAGAAATTGATTCCCTAATGTAACGGAGTAGGGTGAGTCCTGAACGATGGGCTTATAGCTGAGTCCAATCTAAACCGGAAGATTCAGGTTTATATCGCATAAAGGGATTGCGGAATTTGCGACTGAAAGAGTATATTGGAGGATTAATTCATCAGGATCACAACGACATGATCTACTTTCAATATTTGGAAAGTCCATCCGCCATCTGGTTTAAAGGACGAATCGTGCATCGCCTCACTTTTATTATAATCTTTATTATTTCCATGTTGGGTTCTGCTTTCGGACAACAGCATTCCTCCCAACCCAATATTGTTTTGATCATCGCTGATGATGTGGGATGGAATGATTTGGGCTGTTACGGAAATTCGGTCGTGAAGACGCCCAACATCGATCGGATAGCGACGGAGGGAATAAAATTTACGAACGCATTTCTAACGACCAGTTCTTGCAGCCCAAGCAGAACGAGCATCATCTCGGGTCGTTACCCCCACAATACAGGCGCGGCGGAGTTGCATACGCCTTTACCGTCAGAAGTGGTGATATTCCCGGAATTATTAAAAAAGGCTGGTTATTACACGGCCCAGGCAGGAAAATGGCACATGGGTGATGCAGCACGAAGGGGGTTTGACCAAATTTTGGATAGCGGAAAGATGGGCAACAGCGGGGCGGATCAGTGGGCTGAATCGATCGAGAATTTACCCGAAGGAAAACCTTTCTTTTTGTGGCTGGCTTCCCTGGATGCGCACCGGATTTGGAATCCGGATTCGTTTCGGGGGTATCACAATCCTGATGATGTCCAGGTTCCCCCCTTCCTGATCGACGACCAAGCTACCCGACAGGATTTAGCGCTATACTACGACGAAATTTCACGGTTCGATTACTTTATTGGCGAGGTGGAGAAACAACTGCAATCAAAGGGTATAGCTAACAATACCATCATCCTGATAATGTCCGACAATGGCCGCCCCTTCCCCCGGTGTAAAACGCGGTTGTACGATAGTGGGATTAAGACGCCTTTGATTGTCAAATGGCCTGATGGGATTTCCAATAGAGGGTTGGAGTGTCATAGCCTGATTAGTTCCATCGATATCGCTCCGACGATTTTGGAATTGGCGGGAGTACCCTCTGCTCCGGGCTTCCAGGGCCGTAGCTTTCTTCCCCTGCTGAATCATCCTTCACGACCTTTTCGGAATTATGTTTTTGCTGAACACAACTGGCACGATCATGAAGCCCTGGAAAGGATGGTACGAACCCGGGATTTTTTGTATATTCTCAACCTTCGGCCACAGTTTCCGAATCAGGGCCCGGCTGATTCCAATAATAGTGCATCGTTTGCCTCCCTGAAAAAAATGCGTGATTCCATTGGATTGACCTCAGCGCAAAACGAAGTTTTCATGAGTCCCCGCCCCCGTGAGGAATTATACGATTGCCTGAGAGACCCCTTACAATTGATTAACCTCGCCCCGGATCCGAAATTGGAGGAAAAACGAGCTGAATTGAGCGAGGTTTTGCATTTGTGGATAGAAGAAACCGGGGATACTCACCCGACACAAATTACGCCTGACTGGTATAGCCGGGAAAATGGAGATCGATTGGATGTAGAACGGAAGAGGGGTGAAATGCCGGGAGCCTCCAAACACGCCACGACTATTCTGGCCCCGGGCCCATTTTGATAAAAATTTGTTGTGGATTTGACGAGGTTGTTTTTGTCATATCTACAAAGCTCAACCGTGTAAAGCCCTAAGTTATATAAGGCTTTAGGTGGTAAAGCTATGGCGAAAAAGATCCGTTCGACGGGTCACGAATTTAGAGACCGGTGCAACAATTTTGGCCCGTATGATTTCTATACCAGATTGGATTCAAAAGTTGGGGGTTTCACTAACGTTTTCGATAATAATGTTGTATTAAAGGGGGGACTACATCGTTCTTCATTTTGAAGAAATTAATACCTTGATAGGTAATAACAGTCGATTGGTCTGTTTGTATGTGAAGATCTCCCCGGATGAAACGTTTTAAATGATGCTCTGAGTAACGCGAGAATGAGAATAATTGTACTTCTTTTTGGATTTACTATGGCTGTGTGGACTGCTCATGCGCAGGTGGGAAGTTCGTGTCTTGAACCCATTCATCTGGATTCTCTGAGCAATGTATGCTCGGATCACGGAGAGTACGATCTGGGAGCGCAAGGTGATTCAGGTATTCCTCACCCTACGTGCTATCCAGCGGGATCTGGGACGAAAGATATGTGGTTTTCATTCCAACCTGTATTTCGGAATATCAACATCGTTATCCGGGGGCAATCGCGGCTGGGAAATGCCAGCACCCTCTTAAATCCCCAGATGGTGGTGTACGAAGGTGAATGCAACGACCTGGAGGCGGTAGCCTGTATTTCCGATGCACAATCCTATCATTTTGTGGAGCTAACTGTGGGCGACCTGGAACCAGGAAAAATGTACTACATCCGAGTAAGTTCCCGCACAAATAACAACGGAAAATTCCAACTGTGCATCGACAATTTTCAGTTTTCACCCGATTATTCTTCCGATTGCCGTGATGCAACGATCTTATGTGATAAGGAGACCATTACGGTCGATTT
Source organism: uncultured Bacteroidota bacterium (assembly GCA_937952445.1). GTDB lineage: Bacteria > Bacteroidota > Bacteroidia > Chitinophagales > Saprospiraceae > Membranihabitans. The sequence goes on from CALGAA010000297.1 coordinate 14,941, forward strand.
ATTGAGCGGAACAGGAGATGTGCAGGATGAGGCGGATGGGACATGTCTGGATACCGATCCATTGACCGGTCGGGATGATGGGAATTCAGAATCGTCGAGCGTTTGGTTTCGTTGGATCGCCCGCAACGATGGAAACCTAACCTTCACCCTGGATCCAATTAATCCAGTTGATGATCTTGATTTTGCTGTTTTTGAATTGCCTGGAGGAGTGAATGATTGCGGCAATAAAATACTTCTGCGTTGTATGGCCTCGGGTGAAAACGTCGGAGCTCCTTTTGATGAGTGGCGCGTGTGTACTGGTGCGACAGGTCTCAGGGAAGGTGAAACGCATACAAGTGAGCAACGGGGATGTCAACCCGGCAATACCAATTTTTTGGCTCCACTTGAAATGGAAGAGGGCAAAGCCTATGCTTTGCTGGTGAATAATTACAGTCAGTCCGGCTCAGGATTTCGGCTGGAGGGGGGGGGAAGCGGTGAGTTTGCCGGTCCGGAGGCGAATATCATTTTCCTTTCCGAAAAACCGGTCTATTGCCCCGATGAAGAGATCCGGTTCTATGCCGAAGATATTAGCGGGAGTGGGGCTATCACGGAATACAATTGGGTTTATTCGGGTGCTGAAACGTCCGGAGAATTGGATGGTGCCGGGCCGCACTCCATCTCCTTTCCATCCGGGGGTACCAAACCGATTATCCTGAATCTTGAAAGCGATATTGGGTGTATTACCTCGCTGGATACAGCTGTTGTGGTCGAGGATGTGATTCAGATCGACGCGACAATCGATTCGATTTCGTGTCATGGATATGACGATGGTCGAATCGAAGTTTCATATGATTCTCCTTCTACAGTTACTTCGTCTTTTTGGATGGATGGATCGATCGAATCTGTGCGAACGGATCTTGGTCCCGGTGAGTATACATTTACGGTCCGAAACGAACGCGGATGTTCCAATTCCGCCACCTTTCAACTCGAGCAACCTTTACCCATTGAAATTGAACAAATTTTGACCTTGGCCTCTTGCGGTGGGGGGCAGGATGGGAGCATCCAACTCCAGGTGACCGGTACATTTAGCCCTTTTGAATTTGACTTTGGGGATGGCGAAGGTTTTCGTGAATCCAATCTCAAAGAGAATATTCCGGCGGGGATTTACCCCGTTTCTGTCCGGGACAACATGGGATGTGAAGAAGATACCCTCGTATTGTTGAGTGAGATTGATCTCAATCTGGACCCTTCTATTTTAATTGAACCCCGCTGTTATGGGCTCTCGGATGGAAATGTTGAAATTATCGTTGAGGGGGGGCAAAGCCCATACGAATTTGATTTCGATACAACTGGTCATTTTACGCCAAATAATCGTTTCGATAACCTTCCAGCCGGAACCTACATTGTGGCAATTCGTGATGGAGATCAGTGCACAGCGT
>CALGAA010000298.1 GCA_937952445.1 uncultured Bacteroidota bacterium
GACCACCGAGATCTACACTCTTTCCCTACACGACGCTCTTCCGATCTGTGAATCCAGGGTGCTCATCGTAGCACCGAATAAGGCTGCGAAAAATAATCCGACTAGTCCGGCAGGAAGGAGATGTGTGATCAATACGGGATAGGCCGCGTCACCGTTGAGGATCTGGTCCCCGTACAGTTCAAATGCGATAATTCCGGGAAATATGATAATGATGGGCATAATGAGTTTGATGCTGGCACCGAAAAGTATGCCTTTTTGACCTTCGATGATGCTTTTGGCGCCCAGGGTTCGTTGAACAATAAACTGATTGAGTCCGAAGTAGAACAGGTTGGGAATCCACATCCCGCCCACAAAAACCGCCAACCAGGGTAGGGTGGGGTGGTCGAGTGGCAGAACCGTATGCAACCGTCCATCGGATAGTTCCACGAAACGGTCCCATCCCCCTACTTCTTTCATGCCCAGATACGTCATCAGTGCTCCACCCATAAGTAGAAATGTACCCTGGATCATATCCGACCACACCACAGCTTTCAATCCGCCATAAACCGTGTACAGACCCGCGGTGAGTCCGACCAGCCAAATCCCCGTGATCAGGGAAATGTCAAAGATCTCCTTCAGCGCAAATGCCCCGGCGTAGAGTACGGTCGCGATGGTGATTGTGACGTAGAAGACCAGCATAAATATCGATAACAGTGTTCTGGTTTTCCGGTCGTAGCGATATTCAAGATACTGTGGGATTGTAAATATTCCTGATTTCAATAGTCGGGGTAATAAAAATAAAGCAACAATAACCAGGGCGAGTGCGCCGATCCATTCAAAACTTGCTACGGCCATACCGATGTCCTTTCGAAAACCTTGCCCGGCCATTCCAACAAAATGCTCTGTGCTGATATTGGATGCAATCAGGGAAATTCCGATTAACCACCAGGATAGGGATCTGCCTGCCAAAAAATAATCTTCTGAATTTTTTTCGTGGCGTGAAACGTATATAGAGATAACAATAATAAAAAGGATAAATCCACCAAAAACGATGATATCCAGATTGCTAAAATTCATTCCAGTGCGATTTGAAGTGAAGAAAGTCACTCCAATTTAGGAATAAATTAAAATTTACTGGATACTTTTAGAATCCTTTTTGTCTATTACTTTCACCTCAAATATTAGATCTTGAAATCCATTTTCGACCCCCGGCGGTGGGCTGGGCCCAAAACCTTTCATTGCTGGAATGTAAAAACGGGAATGGTCTCCGACTTTGCTTAGGAGTAAGCTTTGCTCGACTCCGACAGGCATCATACCTGTATTAGCTGCATACTCAATCGGATCGGTGTCCTCACCGAAATTATCCCCGATGACATCACCGGAGAAAGTTTCGATTTTAAATCGGAGGGTGATCACGTCACCAGATTGAATTTCCGGCCCCGTTCCTTCTTCGAGTCGTTGTATAAATATAGTGTCTGACGTATATTCCGCCGATATATCGTGTCGTTTGAGGTAATCCTGGATCTTGGCCTTTCCATTACGACGGTTGCGTTCGATCGCTCTGGGGTACTCGGCATTCAGATCAACGTGGGCCGTACTGTCATTGGGAAAAACATCGACCACCTTCATGTGGGTAACGATTTTATCACCGGGCGAAAGATAGGAAGGCACCTGATAGAACAATCTCCTGCCCAATAAGGTGTCCGCATCCTGCAGCAAAATCACACTGTCCCCTTCGTGTAAAAACGGGTAGATTTCTCCAGCTTCGTATGGGTAAAACATGCCGGGCATGACCTGCTCGTATTTGGGCAATGCCTGATACGTGTTTTCCACCAGCGAATCGTTGACAAACTTTTTGTAATGAACCTTGAGAACGCTCCCAATCCCGACAGTGGAATCCGGTGGATTTTGATTGTACACGTAAAATATCAAACCGCTTTCCGTTTTATACCCTTTGGGTTTGTTGCAGCCCACAAGCCCTAACCCAATAAAAAGAGCAGAAAGCACCAACAAACTTATCCGGTCGTACTTCTTTTTTCGTTTCATACCTGATGCCCAAATTTGAATTCAAAAAGAGACCCAAATATAAGTAACTGGGCACGTCCGGTTGAATTTTTATTTTCTAAATTTTGAAATTCAAAAAGGACTTGATAACCGGAACTGGTATAGAATGCATGCTTCCTGTACATCAAAGGTGACGATAAAATAGGGCTGGTTGAAAAGTTTTTCCGTAGATTACAGTGACAAAACCAGAGCTTTATCACCCGCTTATGTGGACAAACCGCCTCAGGCAACTATACGGTATTCTTCGTTGGACAACGATCATACTTTCTTCTATTTCTCTGGGCTGGCTGGTCTATGACATTGGATTTAAACACCCTGAATTTCATGTACTGACTGCTATTTTCCAGCTTTATCTGGTTACATTTTTGTGCAACATCAGTACGATCGTATTGAGATATATCATGCCCCGCTTTCGACCACCGCAAAAATTATGGTTTTTTGATGCCTTAATTCTGGCTTCGATGGTGGGAATTCTGGGGCTGTTTCTATTTCCCGAACAATTGGACCGGGCGTATATCGCGCCCGCAGAAGGAACCTGGCTTTGGGTATTTATTACGCTTATCATGGGGCTATTCCGGGAGATTTTTATCACCAATATTCACAAAGCGTTTATTGATTTCAATCCCGCCCAATTGTTTGTGGGCAGTTACCTCGTTTTGATATTTTTGGGAACGCTGGCTCTTTTACTACCAAATGCCACGTACGAGTCTATCACACTGATCGATGCTTTGTTCACGGCTACAAGCGCGGTGTGCATTACGGGAATGATGGTGCTTGATCTCTCCTCCGATTTCACGCCATTCGGTCAGGGGCTCGTGCTTTTTTTGTTTCAATTAGGGGGATTGGGGATCATGACGTTTACCAGTTTTTTCAGCTTCTTCTTTCGCGGGCAAACCACGTACAAAAACCAGCTTCTGATCCGGGAAATCACTTCCTCCCGCCGTTTGACGCAGGCGTATTCGATGCTCAAAACCATTCTGATTTATACACTCGGATTTGAGTTGATGGGTGCGCTGTTGATTTTCTGGTCGGTCGATTCTTCCCTGACATCAGACAAAGTGCATTTTTCGGTATTCCATGCCATATCCGCATTTTGCAACGCCGGGTTTACCATTCTTCCCTCGGAGGATTTTTCGAATGGCTTTAAATTTAATTATTCTTTTCAGATCATCACGGCGTGGTTGGTCATTTTCGGTGGTCTCGGATTTCCCATCGTTTATAATTTTATACAATACATCCGATATTATATTTTTCATGGGTATACTTCGCTCAAAGATCGAATGCCCTTTGTACACCGCCCCTGGATAATCAATATCAACACCCGGATCGTGTTGGTAGTTACGGCAATCCTACTGGTTGTCGGGACAGTGATGTTTTATATTTTTGAATACAACCATGTGTTGGCGGATCATTCATGGTGGGGGAAATTAGTGGTTTCTTTTTTTCATGGTACCAATCCCCGGACAGCGGGTTTCCATGCTGTATTTCCAGGCGAATTGCAATTGGGGTCCGTGGTGATTATTATTTTTCTGATGTGGGTGGGTGCTTCACCAATGTCTACCGGAGGGGGAATCAAAACGACGACGCTTGCACTGACCGTCCTGAACATTCTTCACCTGGTCCAGGGGAAAAAACGGATTGAGATTTATCGCCGCCAAATATCCGATGACTCGGTGAAGCGAGCTTTTGCCATCGTTTTTTTATCTTTATTTGTCATCGGGATGAGCACCATATTGATCCAAATTTTTGATCCCCAACTGGATGGCTTGTCGACCGTGTTTGAGGTGTTTGCGGCGTTTAGTACGGCTGGTTTGTCGATGGGTATCACGGACGAATTATCTGCCGGGAGTAAATTGGTTCTGATGGGAACGATGTTTCTGGGGAGAGTGACGTTATTCACCGTTTTGATTGCCATATTCCGTCGGTTCCACAAACATAATTACCAATATCCCGTAGAGGATATTATGATCAATTAAAGGTTTATAGTATGAATTTTATAGTAGTAGGGTTGGGGAGTTTCGGATCAGCAATGGCCATTAATTTGACTGAAGCAGGACATGATGTTATGGGGGTGGATAAAGATGTGAACCGAATCGAAGCTCTGAAAGAACAAATGACTCATGCGATAGCCATGGATGCTACGGACGAACACGCAATCGGTGAACTTCCGCTTGAAGAGACCGATGTGGTCATCGTGGCTATTGGGGAAAATCTGGGCGCCAATATTATGGCTACCGCGATTCTGAAGCAAAAGCAGGTCAAAAGGTTGGTGAGCCGGGCGATATCCCGGGTGCATCAGACCGTTTTAGAGGCGATGAATGTTGATGTCATTATCAATCCGGAAGACGAAGCAGCAGAGATTTGGTCGATAAAATTGGCTATGAAGGGGGTTCATGATGCGCATTATCTGGCAGGACCCTATTACGTGATCCAAATCGAAGTGCCGCAGGGCATGGTCGATCAATCCCTCGAATCCCTGCATATCCAGGAAAAATATAAAGTGTTGGTCATCACAACCTTGAGTATCAGGGAAACACAAAATCCGGTAGGAAGTCCCCGGATCGATTACACCATAAACAAAATCGCCGGCCCCCAAACCGTTTTGCGCGAAGATGAAATTATGGTGGTATACGGCAACATCAAGGACATCAGAAGATTAATTTCCGATTTCAGCTAGTATTGACGTTGTAGTTGGTAATTCGGTTATTTTTCCTGTTTTTCAACATGGAATACCTACCCGTACGCCCAGCGACTCGAATTTCCATCTTACATTCTACGGAAGGTTCGTTTCCC
>CALGAA010000299.1 GCA_937952445.1 uncultured Bacteroidota bacterium
TTTTGCCGCCCTGGAAGCTGTTTCTAAAGGCAAACGCGTCCTCGTAGTGGAAAAACGCACAAGCCCCGGATACGATATTTGGGCCCGGCGTAAGCTGTGGCTCGGACAGCAGGGAACGGAAAAATTTGATAAGGAATTAACCCAATTGTTTTTTCCGGAAGGTGAAAAAAGAGAGGTATTTAATGGTAGCGGTAGGGGGCCCAATGGGAGCCTTCATGAGGATGAACTTGCCTTGTTCTCTGGTAGTATCCGGAAAGGACTAGTTCGCAATTTGTTGCTTCACAAAGTACATATTCTCCTCATGACGGATGTGTGTGGAGTTCTGACTAACGGAAAATCTGTTACTGGAGTGATGACTGCAGGAAAACATGGATTACATACAATTCCGTGTAATCAGTTTCTGGATGCCTCCGACAATCTTATTTTTACCAGACGACTTGTAGATGAAACAATCCAGGGTGAAAAGGCGACTTTTGTGGTAGAATTGACCAACGTCGGGAACAATAAAAAACGGAAAGTAAAAGCACCATCACTAGGATTGATCGATGATGAAATAATCATACATCCCGGAAAGAGAGATCCCGCTCAGGCATTTTTCGAATTTGGTTTTCAGATCGATGGAGATGATTACAGCAATTGGGAGAATAAAGCCCGCTTTTTAGCTGCTGAAATTGGAAGTTCTCTTCCTGGATTGGGCGACGGATTTGACAAATCCAGGATTCATCAATTTGCTATTGAAAGCACAATCACCCTTAAAAATAAGGGAATCCCCGATGCAGGATTGTCAGGTTACCACGTTTTCGCACCGGGTAATCAGGAACTTGACGGCCACAAAGTATTGTCTATTCAGCGCGATGCCAAAGAGGTGATTGGCGGAATTCGATTTAAAAAACAACACCAGGAAAGTACTTCTTTGCGTATGCCGGGTCAGGACATTGATATAACAGAATTGACACTGACACCCGTTGATGAGCCCGGATTGATCATACCATTAAAGCAGGTTACTTTTGATTATGTAAAACATGTACCTATTCAGGAAAATTGTCAGGTTCTTGTGGCAGGAGCTGGTACGGCCGGAGCTATGGCCGCATTGGGAGCAGCAGAAAAAGGGGCTAATACAATCATCCTGGATTATTTCAATGATCTTGGAGGTACGAAGACTATGGGAAGTGTCATGGGATATTATCACGGCGTCAAGGACAATGGTTTTTTCAAGGCTCACATCGATGAAGCTGCCGGATTGTCATCCGAAACCAATACGAATTTACGGTCAGGACGAATCCTACATCACTTAAAAAGCCTGACCGAGCTGAATGGTCGGGTATTGGGAAGTTCTATCATATGCGGTGCCGTGGTAGAAAACGGTGAAGTCCAGGGTGTTCTTGCTTGTAGAAATGGTAGATTGGAAACCATACTTGCCCAAAAAACCATCGATGGTACCGGAGATGGTGATGTGGCATATTTTGCTGGTGCAGCTTACAAATTCGGGGATGACCGATACGGGCAGACCCAAAATTACAGCCAGTGGGATATGACTGGATTTAAAAATAATCCTTCAAGCCACAGTCGTGATTACGATATCATTGACAATACGAAAATCACAGATTTGCAACGTGGTTTTTTCCTTTCCCATTACGAGGCGCATTTCTATGATTTCAATCCCATGCTCACCGTGCGTGAATCACGACGGATTGAAGGCTTATACGAATTAAACTTTATCGATGCGGTGGAAAAAACACACTTTGAGGATATGATTTCCGAGGCAAGTAGCGATTATGATCCCCACCACGTAGGTGTGACACCCTATACCAGGTGTGGTTTTCTGCTTCCTCACTCAAACGTAGTTCGTCTGGAAATACCATATAGAAGCATTGTTCCCAAAAATTTGGAAGGTCTGTTAATCTCAGGGCGGGGGTTTAGCCAGACCCACAATGCTCTTCAATTTACAAGGATGACCGCTGATTTAATTGTGCTCGGTTATCTGACAGGACAGATTGCAGCTGATCAAGTGTGGAAGAATTCAGGTACTCATGATTATGACCTTTCCGAATTACAGAGGGAATGGTATGCTCTGGGATATTTACCCGAGGATTTCCACAAGCGTAAGAAAGGTAATTTGAACGGTGATCTCAACGAGATTAACAGGCGAATTAATAATCTTTCGGAAGGAAAAGAAGAGTATTTGTATGAAGTGGTTCGTGTTCCCAAAACTAAAGCTATATCTGGACTAAAATCCGCTTTTAGTGATAATACTGTGTCTGAGCCGGGGCGATTACTGGTAGCAAAGGCTTTGGCATGGTTTGGAGAAAAGTTAGGTAATCATCTCATTGAAGAGGAACTTAAAATCATGTTCGAACAGGAATTGGCAGATGGCTATCCTGGAGGATATGTGGACAACTACGATTTTATCAGAGGAAGGGAGAAAAATGTCTTAGAAGGACTATTTTGGAAAATAAATCAAAATATTGCCCTTTTAGGAATGGCCGGAAATACGGAATGCAAAGAAACAATCAGGCATATATTGGATAACACACGTTCCGGAGGAGGAATGGTTATGAGGGATTCTGAATATTATAATGGCCGCATTGATCTAAAAATCATTCCCTTTCACAACCGGATTTTAAATCTCGCATTTTTTGCAGAACGAGTTCCTGATCCGATGTTTATTAAGGGCTTTGAAAATTTATTGAAGGATGAAAATGTGGGAGGTTTCAAAACGACTGAATATCAAAAAGTGAGATGGAGGGTCTTTGGTGCAACACTTGAGCTTTCCGTTGCTGCTGCAATGGCGAGATGTGGATCGAGAACTGGATATTTGTTACTCACCGATTATCTTGAAGATATTCATTATCTATTCAAGAAATTCGCCAGAGAAGAATTAACCAAATTAACGAACCAGGATAAGGGATACGACAAAGAAAAATGGGTTGCACAAATTGAAAAAGGCAACTATCCATTGTCCCCACGGAAACTGGAAACAGACGAAGTGGAAGTTTAAAACTGATATCTCACGCTATTTTATATTTTACCATAAGCTTGTTACTGTATGTGGTTCTTTATTGGATATGTACTTATTTGCTTTTTTCGGCCTTCGGAGAACGTTTTTTATCGGAGTGCATCCATCCAGGACCTCGAATTTGAACCCTATGGGGTCGATGTAATTATTTTGGATGACCAATTGGACTCCACTGTGGTGACAAGTTTAATAGATCAAAACGGTATTTTATATTGGCATAGAAAAATTTTCACTCCTGTCTGTCAAACGGGAGAGTGTAAAGAAATCGATGTGGGAATATATTGGAAATGCAGTGGGGAATTTATGGGGTTGGAAGTTTATAAAGAGCATTTAACACGAACTGATCATAGTATCTTTTCTGAAGATGACTACAAAAAATTAATCCGTGTATTAATGGATGATTGGTCTATTCTGAGAGAATATGAATACGACGATTTACTGACTGAACCTCTCGAGGAGACGGAAAATGAGTCAACTGTGGATGGAGTGACAGGTGCAACCCGCCAGGAAATTGCAGACGAGACAGTTGCTGATGCGGTTTTTACCACTTATACCTTATGGCATTTGATTCATGTCGGGGAGAAAGAGCAGCTTAGATCTGCTTCCGCCACATTAATAAACGAAAGTATTGACTTACTGAATCGATTAATCCATGCTAAGGATATTCAGTACTCTACCCTTGTTTTGGAATTATTTGCAGAGGGAAAACTCTCCTATTCAACTCAGATAAAGGATCTGATTTTTAAAGCTGCTGTCACTGGGGAAAATAGTATCCAACGGGAATTGGCGCTGAAAAGCTTCTCTAAATTTAATTTTGAAGATCCATTAATTCAAGACGAGGTTTCATTGGTTTACAATGAGCTAAGAGCTAACGACAAGATCCGGATCTTGAATTATATGAAAACCCCGGATCAACTTACGAAATCTATGTATGATGCGCTTATTTCGGAATTAGACCTGGCTGAAGAATGGTTAGCGGGGAGTACTTTCAAAGTAATTAAAAGATTTAAACCTCAAAATTCAAAAGTCATTGAATTGGCAGAAAAACTCTCCGAGAGTCAAAATACTTTCGCTCGACAGTCGGCTATTGACTTATTGGAGGATGTCGATGGAAATGAAAAAAATTAAATTCTTCTGCTTCGACCTCCTCACTTCAATCCATTCTTTTTTCAACCCTGGATTTTCAAAAAAGGTTTAATGTTAAAGTTACACGCTACAGCGTTGAACTGAGGAGAATAATAATTGGTTTATGGGCTATTGGGTTTTCTACCCTTTCGGAATGGGGTGTTGACTGTAAAAAAATGGCGATTCCGGGAAATGGGGAGCATTTTTGTTAGCATCATTGTTAGCATCATTGAGGATTCAATCTTTAAATCAGAAATTCCATAACGACAAAGGGGAACGGGATTTAACAGCAGCCACAGACCAAAATTAACCCGCTCATCATGATGACGGCCACCAGAATCAGCAAATCGGAATGCGATATCACCGATCGTATATTTTTCAAAGCCTGA
>CALGAA010000300.1 GCA_937952445.1 uncultured Bacteroidota bacterium
TTTACCATCTTCATCGTACCGATTGATTGCTTCGATGACGTGTGAGGGTTTTTCTGCACCCGAACTGCACGCACTGCCCCCTGACGCCGAAATGCCCCCGATGTCCAGATTCATCAACATCAAATCGCTTTTGGGACTTTGCGGAAAATGGAAATTGGTGATCGTGAACAGGCAGTCGTCGGTGGTAGGGTATGAAACTAATTCAGTCTGCGGAAACTTTTCCTCCATTTTATCGATCAGGTACTTTCGCAGTTCTTTGACATATTGTGCTTTCTCCGGCAGATTGTCCAGGCAATAGGACAGGGCATGAGCCATGCCCACGATGCCTGCCACGTTCTCGGTCCCAGCGCGCACATTTCGTTCCTGACTTCCACCTCGAATATATGGTTCGATAATATTGTCGCTGTTTACGTATAAAAAACCCACGCCTTTCGGACCGTGAAATTTATGCCCCGAGGCCGATAAAAAAGAAATATACGATGCGGAAACATCGACGGGCAAGTGCCCGATAGTCTGGACGGCATCGGTGTGATAAAGGGCGTTGTATTTTTGACACAGATGTCCAATCTCTGCAATCGGTTGGATCGTACCAATCTCGTTGTTGGCATGCATGATGCTGACCAACGTTTTTTGATCGGATCGGGCCAGATGATCTTCCAATTCGACCAAATCGATCCGTCCAAATTCTGAAACGGGTAGTTCGATCAATTCAATTCCGCGGTATTCGGCTAAGAAAAAAGCTGTATTACGCACACTCGGGTGTTCAATAGAGGAGATGATCAAACGCTTAACGCCCAATTGGTCTACGGCACAATTGAGAACGGTATTATTTGCCTCTGTTCCGCAAGAGGTGAAAAATATTTCGCCGATCGATGCATGCAAATGTTGGGCTACCGACTTTCTCGCTTGTTCTATAGCAGCGCGGGCCGTCCGACCATACCGGTGAGTACTGGATGGGTTGCCGTTGTGTTCTATAAGCGAACGGTTAATCACCTCGATGACTTCATCGAGAATGGGGGCGGAAGCCGCATTATCGAGATAAATTGAATTCATACCTGCAAAGGTAATACATTAGTAAAGATCCTGAATCTCCGATTTAAAAGATCGTGCGATATTCCTGGCCTTTTCCAGTGATGGCCCTTCGGTGTAAATTCGAATGATGGGTTCGGTATTGGATTTTCGAATGTGTACCCAGGAGTCGGGGAAATCGATTTTGAGGCCATCTTGCTCATCGATCTTTTCGTCCTTGTAGATGGTTTTTAATTGGTGGATGATTTCATCCGGAACCATTTGAGGGGTCAGAGCAACTTTCATCTTGGACATGTGATATTCTGGTAGCCTGGATTTCCATTCAGAGGGCTGAAAGTCAAAATGAGCTAAGCCCGAAAGGAACAGCGCTGCCCCGATCAAAGCATCCCGACCGTAATGAAGATTGCCCACGATGACGCCACCGTTTCCTTCACCGCCAAAAAGGGCCCCTGTTTCCTTCATTTTTTCCACGACATTTACCTCACCCACAGCACTGCAGGCATATTCTCCGCCGTACTTGAGGCAGATGTCTTTTAAAGCCCTGGTAGAGGACAGGTTGGAGACGGACCGATTGATCAACTTTCGGTCAAACAAATAATCCGCTATAGCCACGATCGTATACTCTTCCCCAAACATGTGACCTTCATCAGTGACAAATGCGATGCGGTCAACATCCGGATCAACTGCGATTCCGAGGTCAGCTGATTCGTTTCGCACGGTTTGGAGCAATACTCCCAGATTTTGTTCGAGAGGTTCCGGATCGTGTTCGAATTTTCCTTCAATCTTATCAAAAATGGGGATTACTTCGCAATTCATCTTTTCGAGCAGAGGCACGATGGAAAGACTTCCTGTGCTATTGATGCAATCCACCACGATTTTGTATTTTTTTTCTTTGACCTGATCCCCCAATACCCAGGGATGCCCGAGCACCTGGTTGATGTGATATTCCAACGCATCGTTGGCGGTTTCGACTTCCCCTATGCTTTGGTGTTTGGTAAAGAAAAATGAACGGTTGTTGCTGATGTGGATTATTTCCTCCCCATCATCGGCTGAAATGAATTCACCTTTTTCGTTAAATAATTTTAGTGCATTCCATTCCATGGGATTGTGGCTGGCTGAAAAAATAATACCGCCGTTGGCGTTCTTATGCGGGATATACATTTCCAGGGTAGGGGTGGTTGTCAAACCAATGTCGATAACGTGGATGCCTTGAGAGATCAGGGTAGCCCGGACGAGGTCAGTAAGAATAGGCCCGGTCGACCGACCATCCCGCCCAATGATGACTGTGGGGCGGGGATCGGAGCCTTTCAACCATTCGCCATACGCGGCTGCACTCTCCACGATGTCTACTGGGGTGAGATTGTCTCCCGGCTGTCCTCCTATCGTACCTCTGAATCCAGAAATTGATTTTATTAAAGTCATCCTGATGGTTTTTTTATTTTACTTTTGTCAAATATAATGGAAACTTTACTGAATTTTGATTCAGAGGTCTTCAAATTGATCAATGGTTTGGACCTGGGATTCCTGGAATCCGCCCTGGTGATTAGTCGAAATAAATTCACCTGGATTCCGCTATACGTGGCATTGATCGTATTGATGGTATGGCGCTGGAAAAAGAATTCGTGGGTACCGATTTTGTTCTCCATTTTAACGGTGGCTTGCTCTGATTTCACAAGCTCTGAATTGATCAAAAAATCAGTCGAACGGCCCCGCCCTTGTCATATCATGGAACAAATCGATCAACGCGTAAAATGTGGTTCGGGGTATAGTTTTACCAGCTCCCACGCCACTTCTCATATGGCATTGGCGGTGTTTTGGTTTCAATTATTCTCATTCTGGGGTCGAAATCGATGGTGGCTGATTGTCTGGGCTGTTCTGATTGGCTTCGCTCAGATATTTGTAGGTGTGCATTATCCCTTAGATGTCCTGGCCGGATTTATCGTGGGCTTTTTAATCGGCGGGGCTGTGTTTCGTTTGTACGACTGGGTTGCTCAGAAGAAATACCCCAAAGTCAGCGTATAAGTCTTACTCTGTAACGGCTTGAGATCGGTGGTCGAAAGACCAAATAAATTCCCTTCGATCCCAAAGTCGATCTGCAGTCTTTTAATATTGACGTACACGTGGACAAGACCTGAAAAATATTCCAGGTCGAAAGCGTTGTTAAAATCGGTTCGGATCACACTGTGATTGGATAAGTCAAAATTGTACGCACCGTCAGCACCCAATCCAATGGTGAGGTAATCGATGTCTATCAAATCGTATAGGGTTCCTGCGGTTAATTTAAGTCGTTGGAAATTGCGGTCGCTGGTTTCCCTGGCGGTGATGATGTTGGTTTTTTCGTTGATTTCAAAAATCTCATGGTATTGGTACTGTATACCCCCTTTGATTTTCCACCCGGGATTCCAAATCACATCGGCCCCGGCTTGAAATCCAAGCGCACTTTTTGATGATACCAAATCTGAAGAATTGGCGGATTGATCGAGGGCATTGAGCCCAAGCCTGAGCACCCATTCCCACCTGTCAGCAGTGTTGGTCGGGGTGTTAAAAGCTGTCTGGCTAAACCCCATGATGGCAAAAAAAGCAAAAAGTGTAGTTAGTAAAACTCTTTTCATCCTATTGCGTTTGTAAGGTAACGTTTGAACATCGACGAATGTATGGGTGTTCCTACGATATTTTTAAATAATTTTGTGATTTGATTTAGTTGAGAAACGTACGTGAAAGATGAGCAAACACGGAAAAGTCCTGGTCGCCATGAGTGGCGGAATCGATTCCACCGTTAGTGCGATTATGCTACAGGAACAGGGCTATGAAGTCATTGGGATTACTATGAAAACCTGGGATTACGCCAATTCAGGTAGTTCCAAAAAGGAAACAGGCTGTTGCAGCCTCGACAGCATCAACGACGCCCGGCAGGTCGCTGTGGATCGCGATTTTCATCATTTCATCATCGATATTCGGGATGAATTTGGGGATTATGTGATCGACGATTTCGTCAACGAGTATATGGCAGGGCGTACCCCCAATCCATGTATTCTTTGCAATACCCACATCAAATGGAATGCGCTCCTGCGAAGAGCGGATGCCATGGACTGTGAATTTATAGCAACCGGCCATTACGCCCGAATCAATCAGGATTCTGGACGCTATTACATCTCCAGAGCAGAAGATCGTAAAAAAGATCAATCCTACGTTCTGTGGGGATTGAGCCAGGAATGCATGGCCCGGACGATTTTTCCGCTAGCTGAATATAAAAAACCCGACGTACGTCAAATGGCTTATGATTGGGGGTATACCGATCTGGCCAAAAAAGGAGATTCGTACGAGATCTGTTTTGTTCCCGATAATAATTACCGGAATTTCTTAAAAAAACGGATCGACGGCCTCGAAGAAAAAGTAGCTGGTGGCAAATTTCTGGATGTTCAGGGAAATGTGATCGGCGAACATGACGGGTATCCGTTTTTCACCATTGGTCAGCGCAAAGGATTAGGGACCGCATTTGGGAAACCTAAGTACGTCACCGATATCAGACCGGATGAGAATGTCGTTGTGCTGGGAGACCGGGAAGATTTGATCCGAAATGGCATGAAAGTAGGTCGGATCAATCCCATGAAATACGATGCATTTCCGACCGGTGAAGAATTGTACGGCATGATCAGATACAACGATAAGGGTTCTCTGTGCATGATCAATCATGTCGAAGGCAATGAACTCGAAGTCGAATTTATGACCAACGTTCATGGAGTTGCTCCAGGCCAGTCTGCTGTTTTTTATGAAGGCGATGACGTGGTCGGGGGCGGTGTGATCCTGCGGGGTAATTAAAACAAAAATGCAGCCGTTGAATACACGACACCTTCCAGGGTTCGTTACTCCATAAATGAAAATGATTTCATTCGTTTCACCTTAAGTAACAATGGATTTAAATTACGCCTGGAAAATTATTTGTATTGCCCTCAGTCTGACCATATTTTCTTGCACAGAAGATGTGGATTTTAGTCCGGGACCCAATCTGATCGATGAATATTATCCCATTGCCGAAGGGGATGTAAAAACCTATGCTGTTGATTCAATAACCTATGATTACGATGGCCTTCTACAACAAATCGTAATCGATACCCAACAATATTTTATCCGGGAAGTGGTCGAAGGCACGATCCAAATGGGTAATGAACCCTGGTGGCGGGTGGGGATCTATCGAAGTGACGAGCCCGACAGAAATTTTAAGCTCACGGAATACGCCTATTTACGCAATACGAATAACCAGTTGCTTCGAAAGGAAGGCAATCTGATTTTTATCCCGTTGGGCAGTCCGATGGAGCTTTTTACGGAATGGGACGGAACAGCAAATTTTAATCCGGACCAGGCTCAGTTTTTTATTCGGGGCGAAGTGGTCGCACCCTATGTGGACTGGAACTACATTCTCCTCAAGAAATGGGATACCTACGAGGTATTGGACCGCACATACGACAATGTCCTGCAAATAAATCAAAAGGATACCGCCGCAATCCAAACAGACAATGGTCAGACGATTGACCCGGTGAATCAATTGTTTTATACATTGGCTAATGAATTCTATGCTCCAGGTGTGGGATTAATCCGTAAAGAAGTATACCATTTGACATCGATATGTGCCTCTTCGAATGTCCAAGAATACGAGTCATTCTGTGATTCGACGACCATTTTTGCGAATGCCGAGAGGGGGTTTGTTTTTCATAAAAAGTTGATTTCCAGTGAATGATCTATTGACTCCCAAAGACTTTATCGAAGTCGGTTATATTGGTGGATTGTATGGATACGAAGGCCAGTTACGTTTTACGCCCAAAGGCAGGTTGGGAACTTCTGTCAAACCACCCGAATTCCTGTATTTTATTGAAAATGGCATGTATGTTCCCCGGTTTGTGTCTACATGGGATCCCGGCCAATCGTTGATTGGATTTGAACGTTACCCAAATCGGGAAAAAGCCCGGGAACTGACCGATCAGGTGGTCTTTTTGCGAAAAAGAGATCTCCCTGAACAAACAGTTCACCGTAATTTCACTGATGAATTTTCGTGGGATTTATTGGAAGGATTTCAAATTCTGAATATTAATACCGAACAGGTCATTGGAACCATTACCATGGTGGAAGAATATCCCGGTGGATGGATGGCCGGCACCCGGATCGAAAACCGCCAGGATGAGGTGTTGATTCCACTCGCGCCCCAGTTGATCCACGATTTGGATCCGGATCAGAATATCGTATATATGGATTTACCGGATGGTTTATTGGATCTGTAGGGTTAATCTTTTACATGGCATGATTATGTTTTATCAGGGGTCAATTGATTTTACGATAAAGTGAATTGTATTCAATTCTCATAAACAAATTCGTTTTATGGATTGTGTTGCCCCGGATCTAACTGGCGATGACACCTGCTATCGTGGCGGTCATCAAGCATGCGATGGTTCCACCTACGAGCGCAAAAAGTCCGAGTTCCGTCAGGTTTTTTTTCTGCCCCGGAGCGATAGCACCTATACCTCCGATCTGAATGCCGACTGAACCGAAATTCGCAAATCCGCAGAGTGCGTAGGTGGCGATGATGATGCTTTTTCGCTCAAGTATATTTTCCTGAACCATTTCAGCCAAAGAAAGATAGCCAAAAAATTCATTTAGAATTGTTTTCTCACCCAGCATTTGACCCACGGCGAGCATATCTGCAGAGGAGATGCCGATTAACCATGCCACAGGGGAAAATGCCAGTCCAAACAAGAATTGGAGGGACAATTGGTCGTATTTTCCATCTGTCCAATCCGCAATGTACGGATTGATTTGAAAAATTTCACCGCCCCATCCCAGGACCCGATTGGTCAGAAATACGAGTGCCATAAACGCGATCAGCATGGCCCCGACATTGACAGCTAAGCGTAAACCATCACTCGTCCCATTGACAAGTGCTTCCAGGGCATTTTGACCTGCTTCTGAGGGCGGTACGTCCAAATTGCTATCCAGATTTTCGGGATTGGTTTCAGGCATTAACATTTTTGCGGCCACGATCGCTGCCGGTGCCGACATTATAGAAGCTGTGAGTAGGTGCATACCAAATTCTGCTTTTTGAGCGGGGGAATCACCTCCTAAGAGGATCAAATAAGCGCCAAATACTCCACCAGCTATTGTGGCCAGGCCTCCTACCATCAGACACATTATTTCTGACCTGCTCATCTTTTCCAAGTAAGGCTTGATGACAAGTGGAGCTTCGGTCTGTCCAATAAATATATTCGCAGCCGCAGCCAGGCTTTCGCTACCGCTCAATGTCATGGTTCGGTTCATCACCCAGGCTATGCCGTATACGATTTTTTGCATTATCCCCAGGTAATAGAGCAGGGACGATAGTGCAGAAAAGAATATGATGGTCGGTAGTACGGTAAATGCAAATCCAAACGTGTTTTCCGGTCGGGCCAAATCACCAAATAGGAAAATGGCTGACTCTTCCACAGCCTCTATCATCATCACGAATATATTGACGATCAACTCGAAAAAAGTGCGGACAAAGGGCACCTGCAATATCAGCAGAGCAAGAACTATCTGGAGAACCACACCAATGGTGACGAGACGCCAGTTTATCTGTCGTCGATTAGCGCTGCATAAATAGCATAGCACCAATAAAAATATCAATCCGATCACGCCTCTGTAGAGATCCTCAAATGTCATATGGTATTGATTCAGTGAGTTTGTTGAAGATTTAGAGATTCTTTTGGAAAACAAGGCTAAACTTAAGAAACTGTCCGCATTTTGAGAACTAATATTTTGTATAGGATAAAATCAGTAGACCATCAATCCGTACCGGGATCTCCTGGATTGTACGGATGTTGGGCCAATTGAACTCTCAGAAGGCATTGATCTCAGCGAGGTCGCACTTATAATTGAAAAGGTGGGTATCAACACAATGCAGTTGAAATGATTATATTGTGGCCCATTTTGTTACGATAATGAAACTGGAGAATGGATCGAATTGTCATTGGCGTTTCTGGCGGAAGTGGTTCGGGGAAAAGTGTTTTTATCAATGATTTGAAAAGTAAGTTCGCAGATCACGAGGTGGCATTGATTTCTCAGGACAATTATTACAAGCCTCGGGAAATGCAAAAGAAGGACGGTCAGGGTGTCCGAAATTTCGATTTGCCGTACAGTATTGAATTGGATGAGTTTGAACGGGACCTCCGTCAATTGATAAAAGGTGAAAGTGTGACCCGTCGGGAATATTGTTATAACAATGCATTGGCCACTCCGCAGCTGATTACGGTGGCCCCGGCACCAGTTATTTTGGCTGAGGGATTGTTTTTATTCCACCATAGCCCCACTTGGGAATTATTGAATCTTCGGATATTTCTACAGGCTTCGGGAAGTCAAATGCTTTCGCGCCGAATCATACGAGATCAAACCGAGCGCAACTACCCGTTGGAAGATGTGCTTTACCGGTTTGAACATCACGTTTCACCTGCCTTTAAACAGTTTATCGAACCATACCAAAACCAGGTCGATATCATCATCAATAATTATTCAAATTACCGTGCGGGTTTGAACGTTTTGGAGGGATACATCCGGCATATTCTTTACAAATACCCATACCCGAAAGGTTAATCCTCCCTGGAGGGTCTGGATTTCGGTGGCCTTTTAGAGGTCCTCGTTGATCGGGGGAATCGATTGGGACGACCTGAGTTTTTATCCTTTTTTGGATGGTCAGTATCCTTCGGGGATCTCGATTTGCCATATTTTTTCATCGGCTTGTATTCTGGCTTCGAAGTTGGTTTGTTTGGCCGTCGAAATTGAGAACTTTTGCGCTGGGATTGGTCTGAATCCTTTTGCTTTTTACCGGGCTGAAAATTTGGCCCTGTTTCGTTGCGTTTACTAGCAAAACTCAATTTCACAAACTGGCATTTGATCGGTCCATTGTAGACCGTCATTTTCTGATCGATTCGAAACCCCGCTTTCTTCAGGTTAATATCGATGGGGCAAATCAACCAGTTGTCATAATTTTTGTAATGTCTGAAGAGCATGTTGTTGATCTGGTTGTAAAACCTCAACTGATCTTCGATTTTCAGGCGTACGTTATAAGGCGGATTCATAATGACGAGCGCCTTCTCGAGGGGTGGCTCATATTTGAAAAAATCGTGATCGTATATTTGGAGGGACCGAAAGCTGCCTGCTTTAAGCGCATTTTTTTTGGCCCCTTGCACCACTTCCCGGTTGTAGTCAAAACCGATAATCTCCGGGCTATTTCGATTGACCCGCATTTTTGCCCCTTTCATGATGAGATCCCATCGCTCTTCGTCGTAATCAGGCCAGTTCTGAAAACTGAAGCTCTTTCGGTTAATTTGGGAAGGGATATTTCTTGCGTATCGATTGGCTTCGATCATCAACGATCCGCTACCGCACATGGGGTTGAGTAGCGGGGTTGTCTTATCCCATCCGGCCAATTGCAGCAGTCCGGCAGCCAGGACTTCACTTAACGGGGCTATGCCCGGATATTTTTTGTATCCCCGGATATGTAGGGATTCACCGCTGCTGTTGAGGGAAATCACCACATCTGTATCCCGGATGTGGAGCGTGATATCAATGTCGGGTTTCTTTTTATCCACCGAAGGTCGTTCTCCCCGTATTTCCCGAATCCGGTCAACGATGGCATCTTTGCAGATCAGAGCTGCGTACATCGTATTGTCAAAGAAAGCTGAGAATACATCAGTTTCTATGGCAAAGGTTTTTTCAGGTGGGATGATTTTTTCCCATTGAATGTTTTTGGTATGCGTATAAACATCCTGCGCTTCCGAAATCGTAAACGAGGATAATTCTGCCAATACTTTTAAAGCCAGCCTGGATTCCAAATTGACGCGGTACATGATTCTTGGTGTCCCGCGAAATGCTACTCCCCGTTTTTGTATCTGAATATCATGTGCACCCAGAGATTCAAGTTCTTTGGCAAGGAATTCTTCCAGGCCCGTGAATGTTTTCGCAATATATTGATCCATAGTGGTTGACTTCGTGGGCGTAATGATACGGAAATAGTCCTGAATATTTAAAGTGAAGATTAAATTGGTTACTCCAGCTCCTGGAATCAGCCTCCTACGATGATTAAAAAAAACGAGGAAATTCCATTTCAGAAATCTTGTTTAAAGTTAAAATTGCCCGGGTTGATATAGCCACTGAATAACTCTAATCATTCAATATACTTACACGCATCGGGATCTAATTTTATTTTAAGTCAATTCAAGTGCCCGATATTGAAGCTGTAGTAGTAGGTCTGGTCCTCTCCAGGGTATTTTCCCGCCAGGGTAATATTATCTCCGGCCGCCAAAAATTTTCTATAGAAATCCTTCACATCCAAAATAGGTTCTTTGTTGATCATGGTCACGATAAATCCGGGTTTGAGATTGAGGGTTTCGGCCATACTTTCTTTGTACGTACTCTCAATCCGTATGCCATGGGCCTCATACCGATCGATTTCGGAAGGTTGCATATTGCGAACCTCGATTCCAAATTTGAGCAGAAGTGGATAGTCCGGGTTGTCACTTTCCTGGATCAAGGTGATCTCGATCGTATCGAGGTTTTTTTTCCGTTGGTAGATCAATTCAACAGGCAATCCGGGTTCAATGCTCCACAGCACCTCTTTCATATGGTGAACCGATGTGATTTCACGTCCTGCAATACTGTGGATGTAATCCATCAACTCCAATCCATGCCACTCAGCCGGAGTGTTTTTCTTTACCTCTTCGATTCGTATGGCAGTCGTCCGTTGGTTGATGCGATATTCTTTTGGTATTTTGTCGTAAACCGCCCGGATCCCCAATAATCCTCTGTTAACATATCCGTAAGTACGGATATCCGTAAGAATTTTATGCGCCAGATTGGAAGGGATGGCAAAGGAATATCCTTCAAAATTTCCAGACCTGGTCAGGATGGCGGTATTTATACCAATCAATTCACCATTTTGATTGATGAGAGCTCCTCCACTGTTGCCCGGATTGATCACGGCATCGGTTTGGATAAAGGACTCGATGACATTGGGATTTCTGGTCAGACCAAGCTGACGATGTTTGCCACTAATGATGCCTTCCGTGACGGTCGCTTCCATCCGGAAAGGATGCCCCAGCGCAAATATCTGTTCTCCAATATGGAGCGCATCAGAATCGCCGAATTCACAATATTTCAGATCGTTCGCTTCGATTTTGAGCAGTGCCAAATCTGTTTTTGCATCGTATCCAATAAGGTCAGCAGTAAAACTTTCCTTATTCCATAACACAACCTCAATTTCCTCGGCATCCTGAATGACGTGATAGTTGGTGCAGATATATCCATTTTCAGAAATAATGACCCCGGAACCATTCTGGTTAATCTCATTAGAATAAAATTTCCCAAACCACTGCTTTTTCCCGGATTTAATCTTGACTAAAGATTTTAATCCATCCTCGAAGATGTGGTAATCCGACATCGGTTCAGGCCGTTGCTCAATCGTGCGGCTAAATGTGGATTGCGGGGTTGGTGGATTGGCCGGATACCGCGTCGCGGGAATTCTTTCTCTGATAATGATGGTTTCGGGTTTGTCAAAGATTTTAAACAAACCGACGGTGAATAGCGATGCCAGGATCGCAGTCATCAATATCGTCAAACTATTTTTCATAACACCTATTTCCCATAATCATAGCCGTTAGCGGCTTTCCGATCCTGTTGGTAAGATACCCTTTTTCGCAAAGATGGCCGTTTATCCATAGAATTATTTGTCACAATGCAGCAAACATACGATAAAGAAGGAAGCTATTCGTTTTAAGGTCAATACCGGCGGATAGGTCTTCTTCTTTCAAACGCATTTTGAACAAAAATTATGAACAGCCAGTGATCTATAACGGATATTTTCTCAATTTAGCCGCCAATATGGAAAAGTAAACGACTGGACGCTTGAAAATTTAAAATAATACGTACGATGATTGACTCGAACGAAAAAGACGACAAAAAACAAGTTGAAAAGGAAAATGACAGGGAAGAGGGGAGACCCTTATTTTATAATTTCTGGGGGAAAAGCGTGAGCAAATGGGCCTTGATTTTCATCTTATTAATTTTCCTGGCCATGATCAGTCTCAAAATGTGCGATAGTCCGTACGTAGTTCCAGGCGATCCAAGTTCAATCAAAATAATCGAATGATGAATTTTGTCAAGTATCAGGGCACGGGTAACGACTTTGTTTTGATAAATGGAGACACCCAGGAATTTGACCCGACCGACTATGAAAGAGTAAATGCCCTGTGCAACCGAAGATTTGGGATCGGTGCAGATGGGTTTATCATCATACGTTCCTCTGATGATGCCGATTTTGAAATGCTGTATTACAATGCAGACGGCAAACCAGGCAGTTTATGTGGCAATGGAAGTCGGTGTGCGGTAGCCTTTGCCTATAGGGAAGGATTTTTTACCAGTCCTGAATGTAAATTTATGGCATATGACGGGGTACACCTGGCGAAATACGACAGTGAGTCTCATCTCGTTGAACTCCAGATGAATGATGTGTCCAAAATGGAAAAGGGACAGGGTATGGTAATTCTGGATACGGGATCACCTCATTACGTCACTCTGGTCGAGGATTTGAGTGATCTGGACATTGTCGTTGCAGGCAGGGCCATCAGATACGCTCCCCGGTTTGCTGAAGAAGGAATCAACGTCAACTTTGTTGAAACGATGGATAACAACGCACTCAAAGTCGCCACATATGAGCGAGGGGTTGAAGATGAAACCTTTTCATGTGGAACTGGTGTGACAGCCTGTGCACTTGGGTATCATATCTTAAACCACGCCAATGAACAGGGCTCTCATGAAATCCAGATCCATACCAAAGGGGGGCAGTTGCGGGTTCGGTTTGAACTGGTGGGAAATGAATTTAAAAATATCTGGTTGATCGGCCCTGCAGTTCGTGTATTTGATGGCCAGATATAATCATTCCTCCATCATTTGATTGCGGAGTGCACGCAATTCGGATAAGAGATGTGTATCGTTCGTTTTTCTGAGCACATCAATCCCCTGATTTATGATGTCCGTGGCCGCTTGCGGTTCGTCTTCCTGCAATAGTAAAAGGGCATAGTGGTAATAGGTTCCGCCGTAATCTGGAAAATGTTGAACCAAAGTTTCATAACACTCCCGGGCTTTACCCCGGTCATTAACTTTGAGGTATTCCCGGGCTAATGCAAAATAGGCAAACGCATTCCGGGGGTCATCAGCTATCGTATTTTTTAAAAATTCAATCTTATTCATTTCATTACGTCGTTGTAATACAACACATTATGGTTGTTTTTAAATAGGGATATGAGAATTATATAGAATTAATTCAAATTTGTACCTTTACAGCCTTCAAAGATAAAGTATAAACCACAGAACTTATGAAGATAATTGTATGTATAGCGCGCGCTATCGAAACGACTGCCAAGATAAAATTTAAGAATGAAGGTCGTGAATTTGATGACGAAGGCGTTCAATATATTTTGAATCCCTATGATGAATGGTACAGTCTGGTTCGGGCCCTGGAAGTAAAGGAATCCCTGGGTGGGGAGGTGACCGTAATTCACGTAGGAGGAGCTGATTCCGATCAGATTATTCGAAAAGCCTTGGCCATTGGGGCAGACAATGAGATCCGAATAAATGCAGAAGTCCGATCAGGAGAAGAAGTGCCACATCTCCTGGCTGCCCAAATCCGGAATATGGATTACGATATCATTTTCACGGGACAGGAAACGGTCGATTACAACGGAGGCATTGTCCCACCCATGTTGAGCGCATTGCTTGACCTGCCATTCATCGGCGTAGTTTCCAGGTTGGAATTAGATGGAACAACCGCCACACTGTCCAGGCAAATAGAAGGAGGCGTGGAAGTAGTGGAGAGCCAATTGCCATTGGTTCTCAGCGCCACCAAAGATTTGGCTCAGCAACGAATTCCCAATATGCGGGGGATTATGATGGCAAAGCGTAAACCAATCGAGGTCGTGGAGCCAAATTCTTTCGAATCATCGGTGAGTACAGCCGGATTTCATCTGCCGGAAAAAGAAAAATCGATTACGTATGTGGATGCCGACAATATGGATGAATTGGTTCGACTATTGCACGAGCAAGCTAAGGTTATTTAAAGAAAGATCATTAAAAACGGAATATGTCAATAATAGTATTTTGTGAATTTGTCGATGGTGGATTTAAAAAAAATGCTCTGGAAGCGTTGACTTACAGCCGGAAGGTGGCTCAGGAAAAAGGCGAAGATTTGGTGGTCGTGGTCAATGATTCTGATTTTGATCAGGATGTCATTAAAAATTATGGGGGGAAGAAAGTCGTCACCTACGATTCTGTCCCGGTTGGAGACAGTCGGTCCACGGCGCAGATTCTGAGTGGTATTGTAGAACAGGAGAATGGAAGCATCGTGGTCCTTCCGTACAATTCTACCGGGAAAGGAATAGCAGGACAAATCGCAGTGAAAATAAACGGAGGAATCGCTACTTCGGTAAACGGATTGCCAGTTGAATATGATCCCCTGGTCGTTCCCACAACGGTGTTTTCCGGGAAAGCCACGGCTGATATTCGAATTTCCTCTGACAAAGCCGTTCTGGGCTTGCAGAATAATGTTTTATCTCCGGAAGAGTCGCCAGTTGACGAATGCGAAATCAGTGCCTACCAGGGAGATGTATCTCCCCACATCACGGTAGTCCGACAGGAATCTGTAACCGATGATATCCCATTGCCGGAAGCAGAAATTGTGGTATCTGGTGGTCGGGGGTTAAAAGGGCCTGAAAACTGGCCCATCCTGGAGGAATTGGCTCAGGAACTTGGAGCAGCTACCGCCTGTTCCCGCCCCGTGGCAGATTCGGATTGGCGGCCCCACCACGAACACGTCGGTCAAACAGGAGTAACAATCCGGCCCAATCTGTACATCGCTATTGGTATTTCGGGGGCCATCCAGCACCTCGGGGGGGTCAACAATTCCAAAACCATTGTGGTCATTAACAAGGATCCTGAAGCCCCATTTTTTAAAGCCGCGGATTACGGCGTGGTGGGAGATTTGTTTGAAGTAGTTCCCAAATTGACCGAAGCCGTACGGAAGTGGAAAAGTTCCTGATCCGGGTTATAGGTATGATTGACCACGCACTGTAATGTGATTTTGGTTGTTTTGGGGATTTGGAGTAAAAATATGCAAGATAGCATCAAATGCTTCATATTTCTGCGTTATATTAGCGATAAAGATCAGACCGTTTTGAACTAAACTCTTTGGTTTTTTTTATTAATGTGTACGTGAATAATATATTTTTATTGAATGAAGAAAATTGAATTAGATATAATCGCCTTATCCCATTCGGTCACCCAGTCCAACAACTACGCTGTAGTATTAGGTGAACAGGACGGTGTAAGAAGATTGCCAATTGTGATTGGAGGTTTCGAAGCTCAGGCCATCGCAGTTGCCATGGAACGTATGACACCGACCAGACCATTAACACATGACCTCTTCAAAAACACACTCAATATTTTTGATATTGAATTAAAAGAAATTGTCATAAATGATTTATTGGATGGTGTGTTCTATGCCAAATTGGTCTGTCAGCACGACAATAAATTGATCGAAGTGGATTCCAGGACATCGGACGCGTTGGCATTGGCTGTACGGTTCAATTGTCCGGTGTACACATACGAATTTATACTGGAATCAGCAGGTGTGGTACTCGAAGGAGACGAAGAATCAAAAGAAACCGTTCCCAAATCCGGGGCATCTGCAAAAAAAGGTTTGGAAACGTATTCTTTGGATACGCTCAATAAGATGTTGGAGGAAGCCATCAGTAAAGAGGATTATGAAAAGGCTGCCAAAATAAGAGATGAAATGACCCGCCGGTCGAAAGACTCGTGAGTAAATTGAGATATGTGTAGTGTATGAACAACATCAGAAATTTTTGTGTAATAGCCCACATCGACCATGGTAAAAGTACCTTGTCTGATCGATTATTGGAGTATACAAATACCATTTCAGAACGGAAGATGCAACACCAGGCATTGGACAATATGGATCTCGAGCGCGAGCGGGGGATTACCATTAAGAGCCATGCCGTGCAGATGTATTATCCCCATTCCGATGGAACGACGTATACCTTCAATTTGATCGACACACCCGGACACGTTGATTTTTCATATGAAGTTTCCCGCTCGATTGCTGCTTGTGAGGGCGCATTATTGCTCGTCGATGCCACCCAGGGAATTCAGGCGCAGACCATTTCAAATTTATATCTCGCACTGGAACACGATCTCGAAATTATTCCGATCCTCAATAAAGTGGATATGGAATCGGCTCTGATCGAGGAAGCTACAGACGAGATAGTGGATTTGCTGGGGTGCAATCCTGAAGATGTCATTTTGGCAAGTGGTAAAACCGGTATTGGGGTGGAAAATATTCTGGCTGCGATCGTAGATCGGATTCCAGCACCTGCCGGAGATCCCGAAGCACCGTTGACCGCTTTGATTTTTGATTCGGTTTTCAATCCATTTCGAGGGGTAATTGCATACTTCCGGATTTTTGACGGAACCATCAATAAAGGAGATGATATTCGGTTTGTTCACACAGATAACGAATACATTGCGGAGGAGATCGGCGTACTGCAGATGGATATGAATCCCAAAAAGTCTCTTTCCGCGGGGAACGTAGGCTATGTCATCACTGGCATTAAGGTGAGCAAAGAAATTAAGGTAGGAGATACCATTACCCATGTTGATAACCCAGCCAAATCGGTGATCAAGGGGTTTGAAGAGGTCAAACCCATGGTTTTTGCCGGGATTTTCCCCATTGATAACGATGATTACGAAGATTTGAGGGACAGTCTCGAAAAACTTCAGCTCAACGATGCGAGCCTGGTCTATGAACCGGAATCATCTGCGGCGCTGGGGTTTGGGTTCCGCTGTGGTTTCCTGGGGATGCTTCATCTTGAAATTGTACAGGAAAGACTGTCAAGGGAATTTGATCAGGAAGTGATTACGACCGTTCCCAACGTGTCCTATTATGCCTATACCAACCGGGCACCCAACGAGCGTATTATTATCAATACGCCCAATGATCTTCCGGATCCAAGCATGCTCAATAGGGTAGAAGAACC
The DNA here is from genome assembly GCA_937952445.1 of uncultured Bacteroidota bacterium. Lineage (GTDB taxonomy): Bacteria > Bacteroidota > Bacteroidia > Chitinophagales > Saprospiraceae > Membranihabitans. The sequence goes on from CALGAA010000300.1 coordinate 17,151, forward strand.
TTATATCCAGGCCAAAATTATTACCAAACCCGAGTACATCGGTGGAATTATGACGCTTTGTATGGACAAGCGGGGTACGTTGACACATCAGGTTTACCTGACTACGGAACGGGTGGAATTAACGTTTGAACTTCCGCTTGCTGAAATCGTATTTGATTTTTACGATCGTCTTAAATCCATTTCCCGGGGGTATGCGTCTTTCGACTATACCCCGCTCAACTATCGGGCTTCAGATTTGGTCAAAATGGATATTTTGCTCAACGGTGATCAGGTCGATGCATTGTCAGCGCTGGTGCACCGGGATAAAGCGGAGGCCTTCGGTCGAAAAATTTGTAAAAAATTAAAGGAGTTGCTTCCCCGGCAACAGTTTAAAATTGCCATACAGGCATCGATTGGTGCCAAGGTAGTCGCCCGCGAAACTGTTTCCGCACTGCGAAAAGATGTGACTGCCAAATGTTATGGAGGTGACATCAGCAGAAAGCGAAAACTACTGGAAAAGCAAAAGAAAGGGAAAAAGAAAATGCGGCAGATTGGGAATGTTGAAGTTCCTCAAAAAGCTTTTCTCGAGGTGCTCAAACTTGATGATTGATTTACGTGGTTCATCATACTTATGACGAGGTTATTGTTGGCATATTGCAGAAGCTAAATCACGTATAGACCTTTGCAACGTCAGGCTTCTGATGATGAGGACAGGGTGAAAGGAATTCGTCAGAATTCAGCTTATTCTGTTCAGACAGGAACCGGGTTAATGGTAACGGGCGGTCAAAATCAAATCTGGAGATACCAATCTTTCTTATAAGATGAAAAATATAGATAGCGCTGTAGCTTCTACTGAAAGTGTGTCATCAATTCATGGTATACCCGCTGGGTGGGAAGTCCCATGACATTGGCAAAACTACCCTCAATGCGGTCGACATGGCTCCAGCCAATCCATTCCTGGATTCCATAAGCTCCGGCTTTATCATAGGGTTTGAACTTATCGACATAATACTCGATCGCTTGTGGGGATATTTCAGTCATATGAACCCGGGTTCGTTCCGAGAATATAATTTCATTGTCTCTGAATAAACACACACCCGTGATTACCTCGTGCCACTTGTTACTCAAAGCATGCAACATCGATTTGGCCTCCTGCGATTCTTTCGGTTTGTGCAGAATCTGCCCCTCCAGGATGACTACTGTATCTGCGGTCAGGAGGATCTCAGAGGATTGCCTTTGATCCCTGATCGCCAAACTTTTCGCCCTTGCCAGATCAGCCGGAATTTTTTCGATCGGTGAAAAACCATCAATTTCTTCTTTATGTTTTACCTCTAAGACGCGGACCGTTAAATCCAGGGACTCGAGGAGCTGCAATCTGCGGGGAGATAATGACCCGAGTGCTATGGGGGGAAATTTCATACTTTTGAATTTAGAATAATTGCCATAAAATCAACAAAAGTAGCGCAACCACCACATAGATTTTAATCAATTGTGATAAGAATCGAAAAAGGTTCGGTTTCTTCGATCGGTTGAAGATGACCAGTATAAATGCCAGTGGTGTGAATATCAAAATGACACCGATCATCATGCCCTGAGTACTGAGAACCGTTTCGAGGTACGAAAACCAAATCCAGTTTAATCCAAATATTACCGCAATGAGACCATTTACGATACTTCTGAATTTTGATTCAGACACACTTCCAATGGTGTAAACATTGGCCTGTAAATCATATTGGGCATCTTCTTTGTCCTTTACAATTTCGCGAAGTAAGGTTATTAAAAATGCATTTATCATATATCCGTATAAAATCACATGAGATTTGGAATGGAGATCAATCGTAGTTCCAAGATCGCATTGGGGGAGGAGCAGGGTAGTGATCCATACCGCCGATGCGCACAACCAGGCGATCAGCAGATTGCCTGCCAGAAGGGTGGATTTCATAAAACGGGAATACAGATACAGGCTACCCAGAGCCAGGCCGATAAGGAACACCACCAGCATGCTCCATTTATATTTCAAAATCCCAATCAACGTCAATACGATTGCTAACGTATTGAGATACAAATACCATCTATAGGCCACCTTAACTGTTACTTTATGAACTAACAGCGATGGTTTTCGCGGATGAAAAGAATCGGCGGAAATATCCTGAATGTCGTTGTATATATTTCCTCCTGCCAAAACCGAGCCGGTGACCATCAGCAACAACACAAAAGAATAGAGACTATAGGAATGGTTTCCGCAATAAGGCAGAACGTACCATATGAAAACGATGACCTGCATCATCCAGATAATGGATACATTTTGCCATCTTATAGCTGTTAAAAACGTGCGTAAGTTCATCCACTAAAAGTTGGCCATAAACCTCTTGGTTTTAGTATGCGTTCGATCAAATCCCGGACACAATCTTCTCCACCTTTCCGGGGGGAAACAAACTGGCAGATCGATACTACTTCTTCCACAGCATCTGCAGGACACGCGCTCAACCCTGCCATTTGGAGACAAGGGATATCCGGTATATCGTCGCCCATATAAAGTACTTTTTCAGGGGACCACCCTTTTTCATGCAGGATCTCCTGAAAAACGGGCCCCTTGTCATGCACATCGGTATAGATGATATCGATCCCCACCGCCCGAAGTCGGTTGACCACTCCGATGCTTTTCCCTCCTGTGATGACAGCCATTTCGATCCCAGCCGTGGCTGCACATTTGACAGCATAACCATCTCGAGTGCTCATCGTCCGTAAGAAATGTCCGTCATCAGTGACCAGCATTTGGTGATCCGTAAAAACCCCATCCACATCGAAAATCAGGTATTGAATATGCTGAAAAGTATCAATCATGCTATATCGTTAAAATTTTCCATGGCTTCCATTGCCAGGGTATAAAGGTAACCTGTTTGGTTTGATTCACAACCGGATTCCACAGTAGAATGCCCAGGTTATATAGCTCTACTGAAAATTGAAATTCTTGAGAATCCAGGATATCAAGCCATTCCTGATATTTTACTCTACTTGAATGAATATCGGTAAACAATCCTATGGCCGGTGTAGTTGACCAGGCTGATGGTAAATTCCCATTTTCCCATTTTCCATCGAGCCATCTTATCTCCTTAAACTCCGGTAAATTGAAATCCCCTCCTTTTTCCATAGATGATTCGATCGTTCCAGTCCTGGTGTGGATATTAATTTCCCGGTTTGAACCTGCTGTCTTTTCAATTTTTCGGGTTGCGGTTAATCCTCCACGGTAGTCTATGACTTGATGTATATCGAATATTTCACTTAGTGGATAAATCCAACGGTGTAACCACCAATCGTTTTCCGAATAGTGATTTGGCATGCGAGGTGAGGATCGAATCAATGGGGTTAATTGGTTTAAAAACAAGAACAAAAAGGGGGAATGAATCTGATAGATGGTGATGGCGCGTTTATAATACTCCCACCAGAGGATATTGGATATAGGAAACGTTCGATTCGTTTTCAAAGTAGGTTTCATATTTGGATGGCATATATACCCATAATGCTTGTCACTGCCTGCCTGCAGGTTACAAAATTTGCAGATTAAATTTCATCCCCGGACTTAATCGTCTAGCCTTTCAAGTCCCCGTCTAAGAAAGCGTTTGCTTAGTCCGTATACATCATTTTTCCTGATCCATCCTGGCCAGGCCGTGTCCGAAAGGGCGGACAGGTTTTTCCTGCCAGGCCACTAAAAGGAATCCAGGAAATATGGCAGGTAGAAACTTCCTGGGTTTCATCGTCTTTGCCGATAACAATAAATGGCTTAAAGATGGGTAAAAATGGCCAATTGTATATCTTTGAAACGAATAGATGTTCCATGGATTTCAATCAAATCGACTTTAAAAAATTTCTGAAAGCCGCTCTAAAGGTTCGGTTTCAGGGCATTAGTCCTTACGATTTTGAAGACTTCCTGGCGAAATTGTTCAAAGACAACGGGTACGCCATAAGTCCTACCAAATACGCGGGAGACTACGGTGCTGACTTGCTTTTGCGAAAGGAAGGTTTGCTTACGGTAGTGCAGATTAAGCGGTACCACCAGGAGCACAAGGTTGGCGTCCAGGATGTCAATCAGGTAATCGGGGCAGCCAAATATTATAAGGCTGACCAAATCATGATCGTCACCACCTCCGAATTGACCAGTCCAGCGAAAGATTTATGCCGCCAGGCGAATGTGTTCATTTGGGATTGGGAAATTTTGAAAAGCGCGATTTACAAAACCTATGATCTGGATGATGAATGGCTCTTTGATATATCGACGGATGACCCGGTGGATGACGACGATTTTTTTGAATTTTTTGTTCTGGAAGTAGAACCCGATCAGTATGTGGAGGATAGTAAAGTTCCACTTACCAGGGTGGTGTTGGAAATGCACAACCGGAGCGGCCGTAACGTCAACGTATTTCTCGATTTGCCGATTTTACTACGACACAATAACAAGCAATTCTCAGCTGTAGACTGGGTAGAAAACTATTTCAAATCAGGGATTATATACAACGGCGCTGATGTTGAAATAGCGTGTTACTATCTGGAGGAAAACCTTTCTGATATCCGTCCAGGCGACAAAATCCTCATCCCCGTAAGTGCGCCGGCATTGTCCCTGCTTAAAACTTACGCAACCGGCTTGACACCCGAGGATAGCAGGTGTTTTTTAGTGACCTTTGCATTTGATCGGGGATCGCCGATGTATTACAGGGCAATTCGATTTCGGGACCAACGGTTGTCCCGTTCACTTCCAGGTCGCATTTTGATTCGTTTTTATTATTGGTTTAGCCCGCTTCTGATTGCCGTTTTTGGTCAATCGGTATGGTTTCGAAAAAGCGTTCGAGCATTCGTTAATCGATTGTTTGGCTCTTCGACTTTTTCCCAAAGAGGTGAATTTCACCGACCTGGAAAACCATGAATGAAATTTCGAATTACGTGGATTTTTGTACCAGGTGCAAACAACGGTGAGGGCTTTATTCTGGCTGGTGCGCAGGGCATTTATAATATTGCTGTGCATTTCCTAAAATCTGTGGTTATAAGTAAATGTGCGTCCTGATGGGACGATGGAGAGATAAATCTCAAGATGTGGATTCAGTTACGTGGGCTTTCCCAGACCTCCTACAACCAAATTCGAAGAGGTTGAATTGTTTTATTCAAATCGCCAGGACGTACGTGATAATTGAATTATACAAAAATTTGAAACTTTTATATCGCATAGATCGTCGTATTGTTATATGCGAAGAAATCAAATCGAAAACACCAAATTATCGTTCTCAGAACAACTGAGTGCCCTGAAGAACCTCCCAAAATTTATCCGGCTAATATGGAACACCAACAAAACCATGACCATATGGAATATTATATTCCGGTTACTGGCTTCATTGCTACCCCTGGCTATTCTATATGTCGGTAAAGAAATTATTGACTCCATCGTTTTCCTAATCGATAATCCCGGAGCAGATAAGGCTTATTTGTGGAAAATGTTTGGGATTGAAGCTGGCCTGGCTGTGCTGCAGATATTACTCAGACAGGTTATTAGTTTAATCGACGGACTGCTTGGTGATCTGTTCAGTAATAAGGTCTCTGAAGATATCATCCGACACGCAGCCACATTGGATTTATACCAGTTTGAAAACGCGGAATTTTACGATAAAATGGAGCGTGCACGTCAGCAGACAACAAGCAGGACGGTGCTTCTGTCATTGGTTTTGACCCAAATCCAGGAAATTATTTCACTGGTATCGCTGGGGGTAGGTCTGGTAATTTTTAGTCCCTGGCTGATTTTGCTATTAGTTTTGGCTGTTATTCCTTCTTTTATTGGGGAGCTTCATTTCAATATGCGAAGCTATTCAATGACCAGGTCCTGGACTCAGGAAAGGCGGGAATTGGATTATCTACGGTATTTGGGAGCGTCGAATGAATCTGCGAAGGAAGTCAAGATATTCAATCTGGCCGGACATCTGGCCCGACAATTCAAAATTCTGGCTGATACGTATTATCAGGCAAACAAAAAACTGGCGATCAGTAAATCAACCTGGGCTGGCATTTTATCCGCGTTAGGGACACTTGCTTATTACGGTGCTTACGTGGTGATTATTTTACAGACGATTGGTGGCATCATAAGTTTGGGTACCTTAACTTTCCTGGCAGGATCTTTCAAGAGGATGCAGTCGGGATTGCAGGGAATTATGCTTAGATTTTCCCAGATTTCATCCCACTCGCTTTATTTGTCTGATTTGTTTGACTTTTTTGAAATTCAACCCCTCATCGTTGATAATCCGAACAAAGTTCCGTTTCCGGAAGTCATGAAAATCGGTTTCCGGTTTGAAAATGTAAGCTTTAAATATCCCGACATGGAACAGTTCGCGATTCGAAATTTGAGCTTCACCCTGGCGGCCGGCGAGAAAATAGCATTGGTCGGAGAAAATGGGGCCGGGAAAACCACCCTGATCAAGTTATTGGCCCGGTTGTATGATCCTACAGAAGGAAATATTTATGTGGATGAAATAAACATCAGGGAAGTTGAACTATCATCTTTAAGAAAAAATATCGGAATTATATTTCAGGATTTTATCCGACTCCACTTTACCGCCAGAGAAAACATTACCATTGGGAACATCGATTATCTCATGGCTGAAAATGGGCTGAATGGCACATTAGAAAAACGAATTGTAGATGCCACCCAAAAAAGCCTGGCAGATGAAGTAATTGAAACCCTGCCGCAGGGACTCGATCAAATGCTCGGACGAAGGTTCGATAGTGGCATTGATTTATCAGGAGGACAGTGGCAAAAAATTGCATTAGCCAGGGCGTATATGCGCGATGCCCAGCTTCTCATACTTGACGAACCAACATCGGCTTTGGATGCGCGGGCCGAACATCAGGTTTTCGAGCGATTCACGCAGTTGATGGACGGGAAGTCTGCTGTGATTATATCTCACCGGTTTTCTACGGTGCGGGTTGCAGATCGAATCTTATATCTCGAGCACGGTGAACTGGTGGAGGAGGGGAGTCACGAGGAACTCATGATTCAGGATGGTCGATACGCTGAATTGTACAATCTTCAGGCAAAAGGTTATCAATAATGGTACATGAGTGGACATTGCGTGTCAGTGCATGAAGCGGCATACAGACCCTCGGTGAATGTTTTTCATTCTGTATGCTGGATGACAATGTTGATTCGTGTGTTGACTCCAAGATCTTTTCATACTAAGCGGTACATGATATGTGAGCTACATCGTTTTCATTTTTAAAAAAGATACTATATCCTGCCTTGATATTCAAATGAACATCGTAACTTCAACATATAACCGCAAAGCTATATATCTTGGAATATTCTCCTTATCTTGCAGACAACAAATGTTCATGTACCGAAAATTTGTTTCGTGTATGATGGATGGTGAATATATTGAGTGAACATTTGCAATGAAATTGATATTACTGAATACGATAGAGTATCATACGCATTTTTTTTCATTTTAAAACTAAATATTAATATGAGCAAAAGAGACGATTTAATTCAAAAGTATGCGGCACAGCTTTCAGAAGCAGGCGTGGATGTGGATCACGATCTTCTAAAAAAAGTCACTATTGGACTAGGCCCCTCCATTTACAATGCGGATGCAGCCACCGTATCAGGTTCAGACCCCAAAGAATTGGAAACGGTGAAAAAAAATTATTTGATTAAAAAATTGGGAATGAATGATGGACCGGAATTGGATGAAGCCATAGACCGCGCCATTACGACCCTTGGAAAATCTAACCGGAATAAATATCGCGCAGCTGTTTATTATCTGCTTTGCCGGGACTTTAAAAGAGAATCGGTCTATCAGTAAGAACTGAATAGTAACGATAACTGCGAATGAGCCTGAGTGTCAAACTGACAACCAGGCTCTTTCTTTTTTAAGGCCTCAATTGAAGATTTTTATTGCCTTATCTCCCGGCTCGGGAAGAATCCGAAAATTCCGCTTTGTTCTATCGATCTATAAAGAAAGAGCCCAGGACGGATAACAATATGCTGAATAGCAAAGCTGTCCAAAAACTGGAAACGGTAAATCCCGGGACTGCATAGTCGATGATCAGAATGAGAATGGCATTTATGACCAATAAAAATAATCCCAGTGTAATAATGGTAATTGGTAGGGTCAAAATCACCAGGATAGGTTTCACGATCAGTTGAAGCCCCGCTAACACCAGTGCAACCAGGATAGCCGTTCCAAAGCTAGCTACCTCCACTCCTGGTAAAAACCAGGCGAGAAAAATAATCAAGACGGCAGAAACGAACAATTGAATAATAAAGCTCATGATTTTTCATTTTTCAGTTTAAAATTACACATAGTCGAACTATATAAGTGAATAGTCTTTTTCACTCCATCCTCCTGAAATCAGACCAACCGTCCAGGCTACAATACTTTCACATGAGGACTATATAATAAGTATCCATTATTCCTGATAGAACATGTGTAACTGGCCATTAATTTTGTTCAAGATATAATATTTCGATTAAATCGGGAAATAGCGGTACAACTTTGTTGAAATATAAAATGATATGATTTGTGAAGTCAGGAAATCCGAAATTTCATGTCCATCTGCTGGACTTGATTTTTGAATAATTGTTTAAAAATAAGGATTTTTATTAATTTGAAAATGCTTATAAATGAGCCTAAAAGCATAGTTTCGTTAAAATATGTCCACTTTAACGTTTTTTTTGCCAATTTGTCAAATACCATTTTGAAATATAGAAATGACTCCCTATATTTACATCAAAATTCATATTTAACATTTGGTATTAGGTGCACACTACCGATGTTAGATAAGGATTATTATTGTTATTTAAATGACCCATATGATACAAATTTGACACTACATTTCTCATAATCTAATGGTTTAGCTTTCTTTCGTTTTTATAAAAAACTCGAAGTATAGTTGTTTATTTCAACTATGAAAGAAAGCTTGAGTTCGGAAATTGGTATGTTGCTGTCACGATTTGTTCATAACCCGTATGCAAATTATTTTATAACATACTTAACTGTAAAACCATGAATATGAAACGAATGTACACTTTTTTATTTCCCAGATGGGGGATAATGACCGCTCTGGCATTTATGCTGATGTTCAGTTGTACACCTGACCCTCAAATCCCGGTAAACAACGATGTGGATTATTCCCATTTGCAATTGAACGGGGATGTTGCGCTGGAGGGGTATAAATTATTTCCGGAATTGGAGCGGTTTACCCCCGGGTATCGGGTCGTGATTTCTGGACGAAGTCTCGGCTATATTACCTTGACCGCTTATGAGGCTGTAATCCCTGGCTATTCAGATACTTATGCCTCAATAGCTCGCCAATTTCCCGGTTTAAACATTCCAAAGCACGACAGTAAGCTGGAATACGATTGGGAAATCGTACTCAATTCAGCACTGGAAACATCCTTCGATCATTTCTTCCCAATCGCACCGGCGAATCTACAAGCGAAAATGGACCATTTGGCCAATCGCCTGTATTCACGGCTGAACCAAGGAGTCAATGCTAATGTGAGGTTTCGCTCGAAGGCTTACGGAAAATCCGTAGCAGATGCCGTCTTTGCCTGGTCAAAAACCGACAAAGTAGGTCATGAGGCATATTTGCGCGTATATGATCCTAATTATATCCCACCAGGAGGTAAAGGGAAATGGTCACCGACATATCCGGATTATCTGGCGGCGATGTGTCCTTACTGGGGTGATGTACGAACTTTTGTGGCTTCCAAGTCCGATCGCGTGAAAGATCCATTGCCATACAGTGAGAATCCCAATTCAGCTTTGTACAAAGAAGCATTGGAAACGTATAACCTGGTGAATGAAATCAAGAAAGGCAATTTGTATGAAGACAAATGGATCGCTGAATTTTGGAGCGATGACTGTCCGACCTTGACGTTCTCTCCTGTAGGCCGCTGGCTGACCATTACCAATCAATTGTTTCAACACAATCCCCAATCTATTGATGTCATGCTCCCACTCTACGCCAAGTTGGGGATGGCCTTACATGATGCCGGGGTAAGATCCTGGGGAGAAAAATATCGATATAATATCCTTCGTCCGGTTGATTACATTCATACTGTCTTTGGTGATACCGATTGGAATACGATCATGTGTCCAGACGGAACAGGCCGATACTTTACACCCGAATTTCCTACCTATCCTTCGGGTCACGCGACTTTTGGCGCGGCAGCTGCTGAGGTACTGACCTTTAGCATGGGACATTACTACGAAATGGTCGACAATTCGCACAAGGGTCGAACAGAATTTTTGGGAATGCCTCGTCGATTTAAGAGCTTTAGGGATATGGCCGAGGAGAACGCATATTCAAGATTGCCTATTGGTGTCCACTTCCGAATGGATTCCGAAGCAGGGATGGATCTGGGGCGTCGCGTGGCGCACAAAGTCATGAACGAAATTAAGTGGATGAAATATTATAACTAATCAAACAGGATTCAATATTCAGAATCCTTTCCAGATACCTCGTTTTTGGTTAACCATCAGAACTCTTAACGGTACCCAGAAACGAGGTATTTTTTTTCAAGTAGTTGATTTTCTATCAAGTGCCCGGGACACTTAATAATAATATCATTTACAGAGGGACCGACTTTTCAGTGTCGGTTATACAGATATATGATGTATCATGTAAGACTGTTTATTGACCGATTAATAAGCATCTTAAATTTGCCCGGGCTTATATCGAAACCTTCTTATTAACAGAGTGACCATTCTCCGATCAAAATGGAGTTTGGTTTTTTTTTGTCTAAAAGGTTTTACGCCCAAATGAATTTCTTGCAAGTAGATCGAAACAAGTCCAGATCCTTCTTAATCGTCCGCATAAAATCTGCCTAATGAATTGACGATGGTGGTTTTTAATTCCAGAGGATTTATCATGCCCTGCGTCTTATAAATAATCTGACCTCCCGGTTCGATCAATAGGGTATAGGGCAGCGCACCCTGCCAATCGGGGTCGATTGCTTCGATTAACTCGTAAATATTATCACCTGCAAAACGATAATTGGTGCCGGAAGCTTCAAAACCTTCCAGCAATTCCAGTGCTTTATCTCGTTGTCCTAATTTGTCGGTGGAAATGCTCACAAACTCAAATTTCCGATTTCGATACATTCGGTTGATATCCACAAACTCGGGAAATTCTATAAGACATGGTCCGCACCAGGTGGCCCATACATTAATCAGACGCCATTTTTCGCTATCGTTTTGTCTAAGCGTCTCCACATCCTTTAACTCAAGTTCGAGCAAACTAACTGGTTCCTGACTCCACCTTTCTTTTTCGGCTTGAATCCATTCATTTTTCCAGGACCATTTGGTCGAACACCCAAAAGTCTTCGTTTCCGG
>CALGAA010000301.1 GCA_937952445.1 uncultured Bacteroidota bacterium
CCAGACCTTTGGCCTCGTCTCAACGACGAGACTGCATTCGGTCACTTCTTCGATAGGACAAAAAATAACCTCGTCATATATATCACGAACGCAATGCCCGGCGCATTATTTACAACGGCCAAGCTGCTTTTTCTCCCCGAAGCGCATTATTCCCATTTCCCGTTCACCAACCGCCGAATTCCCAAAGGATTGCCCGCCTTCAGTGCGTCGGGTAAAAATTCATCGGGAATATCCTGGTAACTGACGGGGCGCAAAAATCGGAAGATAGCGGCTGTTCCGACACTGGTGGTGGATGAATTCGTGGTGGCCGGAAAAGGGCCGCCATGAACCATGGCATGACAAACTTCTACCCCGGTCGGATAGGAATTGAAAATGATTCGACCGACTTTTTCCTGTAGTATCGGAAGCAACCGGGCCACCAGTGGACCATCAGATTTTTCTGCATGGATGGTCGCCGTCAGATGCCCCTCAAGAGATCGGGCAAATTCCAGGATTTCATCATCGGAATCCGCAGAAATCATGATGCTCGACGGCCCAAATAGTTCGTCTGTGAGTTCTTTATCCTCTTTTACCTCGGCGTATTCAACCTGAAATAAGGCAGGTCTGGCCGCATATTTTCCGGCCGATTCCCGACCCTGCGCCAGGACAGCATAGGAAGTCTTTTGAGACAATCTTTGCGCTCCACCAGTGTAGGCCTGGTGTATGTCCGGAGTGAGCATAACCTGACTTTCCAGGCCGGAAAAGGACTCCTGCAATTCCTTGACGAATGAGTCGCGGTCACCAGACGGCGGAACGACAAAGACGCCGGGGTTGGTGCAAAATTGTCCGGCGCCGAGATTGATCGAATTGGACAACCCCGTCGCGATGTCTTTTTTTCTCGCTTTTAAGGCCCCAGGTAAAATGAATACCGGATTCGTGCTGCCCATTTCCGCATACACGGGTATGGGTTCAGGTCTTTTTTGAGCTAAATCGTACAACGCTTTACCTCCTGCGAACGACCCCGTAAATCCTACGGCTTTTACTCCGGGGTGCATGACCAGATATTCACCGGTGTGATTCGTATTCCCCTGGATTAAAGAAAATACACCTTCCGGCATGCCCGTTATTTCTGCTGCGGTCTGAATAGCTTTTCCCACCAATTCAGAAGTGGCGGGGTGCGCCGGATGACCTTTGACGATTACGGGGCAGCCAGCGGCTAAAGCAGACGCTGTATCCCCACCAGCTACGGAAAACGCCAACGGGAAATTGCTCGCACCAAATACCACCACTGGCCCCAGCGGATGATTCATCTTTCGTATGTCAGCCCTGGGCAATGGTTTTCGATCCGGAAGGGCTTCATCGATCGTGGCCTGCAAATATGACCCCTCTTCGACCCAATCGGCGAACATGCGAAGCTGCCCTGTGGTTCGTCCGCGTTCACCGGTTAGCCTTCCCACCGGTAACCCCGTTTCGGCGTGAGCATGCTCTGTCAATAATTCTCCTATTTTTTCGATTTCATCTGCAATCGTACGGAGAAAAGTCGCACGCTGATGATTGGTTGTGGATTTATAGACTGAGTGAGCAGAAACCGCAAGAGCTACTGCTTTGTCCATTTGCTCTTCTGTCGCACTGTGAAATTTAAATTCCGTGATGGTATTTCCGGTCTGCGGATTGACCGCCTGGTAACTTTGACTTTGACTGTTGCGATCGATACTTCGACCAATTATCTGATGTCCTTCGATTTTCATTTTGTGTTGTTTTTAACCTGATTTGTCAATGTGCCTATGTGATCAATGGAGATGGATACGACATCTTCGTGCTGTAGAGTAAAAGTATGATCAGGAACCAGGCACGTTCCTGTCATCAAAAATACTCCTCGCTCAAAGGATTGGGACCGGAAAAGATAGTCCATCAATTCTTCGTGGAGCCTTTTCATCAATCGAATTTCAACGTGGTCTTCATATAACACGTTTTCACCGCGGGTGATTGTGATGCGAATCTGGCTATCCGGTGAAATCGGTGTTTCCGGAACCCACAGACAGGGGCCCATGGCTGCCGATCCATCGTACACTTTGGCCTGCGGAAGGTAGAGTGGATTTTCTCCTTCGATACTCCTTGAGCTGACGTCATTTCCTATGGTATAACCCACGATTTTTTGATCGCTTGTCATAAACAGGGTCAGTTCGGGTTCGGGTACGTCCCATTCACTATCGGGGCGGATGTGGATCGGAGCCCCATGTCCCCGCACTTTATATCCCATTGCTTTGAAAAACAATTCCGGCCGCTCGGCTTCGTAAACCATGTCATAAAATATTGCACCGCCGGTTTTTTGCGATTCCTCCATCCGGGCTTCTTTGCTCCTTTGGTAGGTAACTCCCGCTGCCCATACTTCCTGATAAGGATCTACGGGTGCCTCGATTACCTTTTGGCTGGTCAGTTTGTCCTCCGTGACGAGTTCCCACTTCAATTTTTCTTCGGATAAAAAGGCGGAAAGGTCGTTCCGGTTGATCAATTCGTGCCAGGAATTCAGTACAGGGCTAAGGTACCACTCTCCGTCCTGGTTTAGTAAGGCGCGGTTTTGATATTTATACAGTTTCATTGTTGAAAGCTTTAGGGGAATATATTCAATTTTTCCCGTATACGAAAAAGGATAATTCAATTTGAACGAATCGTAAAGATGAAACGAAGATTCCAATTGCACTAATAGTAATCTGTCTATCTGTATTCATATCTTAACCCTGATCGATGAACCGCAGTTCTTGTTTTTCCGATGCTACGTGAAGGATCACCTCGTATATATATGCCGCCACTTTTCGTTGTCCGGAAAAATTGATCAAATCAATCGTATCTTCAGGGGTGTGGTATTGGGGATGCCCTCCGGTGTGGAGGCCCAATACGGAAATTTTTTCACGATAAAACGAAACATGGTCTGAACCACCTACTTCCCCTGCATGAACAATAGGGGTCAAACCCATTTCAATTCCCCTGGTTTTCATCAGATCCATGCCTCCCGGGAACGTTCCTGCTCCACCCATGTATATGTGTTTTTCGTCATTGAGACGACCAACCATATCCATATTAATCATCAGTTTGATGTTGTTTTTGGGGACCGGAGGATTTTCGATAAAATACCGGCTTCCGAGTAATCCCTGTTCTTCAGCCCCAAATGCTACGACAATAATACTTCTGTCCAGTAGTTTACGATTCGCGGCCAATTTTTCAGCGATTTCCAGCAGCGCTGCGGTTCCGCTCGCATTGTCATCCGCGCCCGCATGGATCCCGCTTTGGTTCTCTGCTCTGGAAGAAGGACCTCCATGGCCCAGATGGTCGTAATGCGCTCCCAAAACAATGTATTCCTCTTTCAGGCGAGGATGGGAGCCGGGAATAAGCCCGACCACGTTCCAGGTTTTGACTTTTGGTCCCGGAGGTTGATCCTTCGGTGTCCGTATTTGGGCCTGAAACGATTGGAAATAACCGCCGTCGAAGGATTTTACACCGGATTTCTTCAGATCACGCCGGATATAACGGATCAATTTTTTATTGAGTCTGCCCCCCGGTGCCCGACCTTTAAATTTCTCGTCTGTCAGTGTTTCGATGTGCTCATAAAGTTCGGGAACGGTAATTTCCTCCTGAGCTGTCAGAGGTAAAATGAAGAGGGTAACGAATAAAACCGAAAGGATGGTGTTAAATTGTATCGTCCTTTTTAAAGCGATCCAGTCCATAATGTGTAAGGGTTGATTGAAATTTTTCCCATTCTTCTTCGGTGAGCGTCACCCCGGGGCTTCTCAATCCTCCACAATCCAGGCCGATTTCCTTCATGATTCTTTTGCCCACCCGGACTCCACCGCCGTATTGGTCCATTGATCGAACGAGAAGAGCCGAAGAATGTTGCCATTTTCGCGCTGAGGCTATATCTCCTTTCCGATACGATTCCCACAACTGCTGATAATGTGGGGTCATATAATTGTACGTACTCCCGATGGCGCCTTCCAGACCAAAGGCCAAACCCGCTAACAGCTTTTCATCCTGTCCGTAAATGATATCCATCTGGCTGTCCTGGTATTCAGCACAGAGGAGGACATCCATGATGTTGGTGCCGGAATATTTGATGCCGGTGAGGTTGGGAATGCGTCCTTCAGCTTGTTCCAGGAATTCTATCATCATAAAGTCCACATTCGTGATTTGGGGAATGTGGTAATAGTAAAATGGCCGATTGGGTGCTTCCCGGGCCACAATTGCGCAATAATCTATTAGTGAGGCGACATTTGATGGTTTGAGGAACATCGGGGCCATGGTACTGGTCGCATAGGCGTCCAGGGAATCGGCGTGGCGGGCCAGCTCTCGGGAATCCTCGATGCTCGTGGCTCCCACGTGAATTATAACCCGAAAATCGGCGGTCTGGTGTTCCAGCCAGGC
>CALGAA010000302.1 GCA_937952445.1 uncultured Bacteroidota bacterium
AAATCTGTAATGGTACCCGTTGCAGTTCCTTTGATCTGGATGTTCACTCCGATTAAAGGTTCCCCGTCCTGATCGGTCACCTGCCCGCTGACACTAATCGGCAATTGTTCCACAGGTGTGAGATTATGTTCGGACGAAAGACCGGGGACCGGATTTTCAACTGGACGCTGATGAGCTTTAACCCTTTGGATCAAAATTTTGTCCTTGATCAAATCGAATTCCAGTGGTGTTCCCTGAAGGATGCTGGATAAAATATTCTCCACACTGGTCGGATTGCCCGCAATCGTCGCAGTGAACTGGTTCACTAATTGGGGATCATAGGCAAAATGAATTGAAGTCTGATCTTCGATCACCTTGAAAATATCAGCCAGTTTTTGGTCCTGGACATTGAGCACTACCATCTCTTCCTTTAGATTGGGCTGGGGGTCTGTGTTCGCCACAAGAGACGGTATCCCGGAATAAAACACCAAGACTACCAGCGCATAGAATTTTCCCCAACAAATCCGGGGAAAGCGTGATAGCCCGGTCAGGATAGGGTTAGTGCTTTCTGCAAATTGATCTTTTTTCATAATTTTGAGTTCGATTTTGAATGATATAATTGTGTCATTTGTTTCCATACAATTTCACCTTTCTACCTCTGTTCCCTTAGGGTAAAATGGAGGTCCATATCCGGTAACCGGCTTCATGAGCCATCCGGATGATACCATTTTTTATTTCGGTATCGTACACGAAGCTGTACCTGCGCACAACTTATTTGTCTATTGCGGTGGTGATTTTCCCAACAAAAAGACCTAATAAGGATATTTCCTGTTGGATCCAGTTCCTTCACGAAATACTGAATTCGATGCACTCTTAATTCCGTTATCCGACTTCATACTTTCCATCCACCTTAGCCGTCTTATCTTCTTATTCTGGCTAAGTGAAAATTTTCATACCTTTACTGGTGCCTTAAATTTGACACCTCAACCAGCAGAAATTAATCAGCTTACCCTCAAAAAAAGGTCATCCCCTATTCTTCTGTTACATGTTGCATGAAATTGAAAATACACGTAGTCATTTTCAATTTTTTTATATAAAAAAAGTCATCGGATATTTAAATATGAAGGGCGATAGAAAGCTAAAAAAGTTTACAATCGGACTAACCATTCAAAATGTACTTATTCCTCCCATTTTCTCATGAACCCAAGCCCACTCGCAATTACAATCCCGATAATTTGAAGCAAAATAAACCACCCTTCTATGAGCACTTTCTATCCAAACTCAGTTTTGAAAACCACAGGTGTTCCGGCTGGAAGCTCTATTATTTGCAATCGCACTCCTCGTCAGATTCCAAAATGACGCGATAGGAATTTACTTCGGTCTTTTTTTGGAGATAAACATCGCCAAGCTTTTTGACGAGCTCTGGTTTTTGTTCAGCCAGGTTTTCACGCTCCAATTTATCTTCTCTAATATAGTACAACTGCCAGGGATCGGTAGTACTCCTCCGTACGATTTTCCAGTCTCCGGACACAAGCGCGCTTTTGCTTCCCTGTTCAAAATAAAAAGCATTATGCGGCGAAGTATTCGTTTCTCCGGTGAGAACCGGGAGGGGGTTTTTTCCATCATAAATCCGATCTCCAGGCACTGACACCCCCGCCAAATGTATACACGCATGGAAAATATCCGGTGTCCACAAAGGAGTTTGCACTATTTGACCCGGTGGGATCTTACCCTTCCACATGGCCAACGAAGGTACCTTTATTCTGTTCTCATTTAGCTTGTTATCCTGATCCCTGGAAGTGCCTGGTTTCCCCTTGAAAGAAGCCGGACTTTCGGAGTCAGATCCATTTTCGGCGGTAAACAAAACAAAGGTGTTTTCGGCTATACCCAGCGAGTCGAGGGCATCAAAAATCAACCCCATGGCGTCGTCGAGAATGGACAGGACCGCTTGCTGATCAACTTCCTTTTCTTTTTGACCTTTTTCCCCGGGAAATGCAGATGCATGTTCATTAGATGTATATTCTGCGGGTATTTCCGGGTCTGAGTTCATAGCGTCAATCGGAAGGTAAATGAACCAGGGTTTATTTTCGCGGGTATTGCTTTCGATGAAATCGATGGTTTTCATGGCAAATCGGTCGCCGTTCAACACCGGCAAGTCAAATGCAGAATTGGGATTATCGAGATCCTCCATCCGTCCTTGCTCGTCGAAGTTGATTTCCACAATTTCATCAAACCCAAAATCGAGGGGATTGGATCCGGATGAAAGCCCTATCTGGCTGGTTCCGATTAAGGCGGTTGCATAAGGCGTACTGCTTTGCTTTAGCGCCTGTGAAATAAGAATTTCGCCTGACCGGAGCCCTGGTCTGGCACGGTCGGATAAAGCTGCCCAGGTAGATGGCGTGCTGTGTCTTCGGGGAATCCGACCGGTCAGCAACGAGGCTCTGGTCTCAGTTGAAGTGGAACCAATGGTATAAAAATTGGTAAGTTGGACGCCTTCGCGTGCCAACTGATCGAGATGTGGGGTAAATATCGGCGACTGGGAATTGTACAATTGTAGGTCGTTGTGCCCCAAATGATCGAGCGTGATAATTAATATGTTAGGAGGCTGAAAATCAGTGACGGAAGCTGCTACTTCCCAACCCGACCACAGCAGTATGGACAAAGGTCCTGCCAGGACGAGTAGCCTTCGCCGAAATTGACTGAGCATAGATATAATTGGTGGGAGTTTAGTAGTCATATTTTTCTGTTCAAGATGGTCAAATGATCACCGGAGGTGAATTTGCGTGATTATTTTTCATTCAATGCCCATTGGATCCCATTCCGGGCAAGCCGAAAAAATTCCGGCGAATTAAAATCGTCCGGGTAGCCTAAGGCGGTATAAAAAACGCGCCCACCGTACCGGGTAATCCGGGTCCAGGCAAATGGCTCGGTTAAATTTTCTGTGCTTCCGGTCAATAAAATTTCCGCTTCGGGATCCTCAAGTGGTGCAGATTTATACACCTGTCCTTTACTTCTCCAGGTATCTGAGTCAATACCCTCCAACACAGGGTGGTCTTTTTGATCGTGAATGATACGTACCACGGTTCCCAGCTCCTCGGGTTCATATCCCCGGTTTTCACTTCCTAAAACGTCCGGTACAAAATCCGCCCAATCTACATATCCATCGGGAATGGTTTCGCGGACGGTAAACGCGTGATTCGCTGTCCGAAATCCCACTATGGGCTTTCCCTGTTCGTAATGGTCTTGCAACACCTGCATTTGATCGGGTTTCAATGCCAATCTCCTGCAAAAAACCACGA
>CALGAA010000303.1 GCA_937952445.1 uncultured Bacteroidota bacterium
ACCACCGAAAGCGTTTCCGTCACCTGGCAGTCTGGTGATTACAATTCTTCCATCGGGAGTTATACAATCAATGGATCTTTGGACTTAACTGCGGCTGAAAACCCCAACAACCTGATGGCTTCCCTGATCGTTACGGTTCAGGATACCAAAGGCCCGGTTCCTTCCATTCAAAATCTGCCTGATTACATGGCGAATTGTCAGGTCCTTTTGAGTGATCTTTTACCCCCTTCGGCTACGGATAATTGTTCGGGATTGATCGCAGGGACTACCGGGGCCACCTTCCCCATCACCGCACAAGGCACCACGACCATCACCTGGACATTCGAAGATGTTTCAGGAAATACGGCCACCCAAGTTCAGAACATTATCGTAGAGCCATGTCCCAGACTCGCCGTATCCGTGGAGCAATTGGAAGGGATCACTGCCGAATGTTCGACCCCATTTTCAGAATTAACACTGCCCAACTCCGTGGAAGTAACCTTTGATAATTCAACCACCGAAAGCGTTTCCGTCACCTGGCAGTCAGGAGATTATAACTCTTCCATCGGGAATTATACAATCAATGGATCTCTGGACTTAACTGCGGCTGAAAATCCCAGCAACCTCATGGCTTCCCTGACCGTTACGGTTCAGGATACCAAAGGTCCGGTTCCTTCAATTCAAAATCTACCTGCTTTCACGGGGACTTGCCAGGTTCAATTGAGTGACCTTTTACCCCCATCGGCCACTGATGAATGTTGGGGATTGATCATGGGGACTACCGATGCGACCTTCCCCATCACCGCACAAGGCACCACAACCATCACCTGGATGTACGAAGACGATGCAGGAAATGTGACGACCCAGACCCAGGTGATTGTGATTGAAGATACCACTGCACCCGTTCCTGCTTTGGATCAACTTGAGGTCATTACCGTCGATTGCTCATCAGGTATCACCGACGCCCCCACCGCTACAGACGACTGTGCCGGACTGGTTACTGCAACTACAACTGATCCTCTTCAATACAACCAGAAAGGGACTTACACCATCACCTGGGTTTACGATGATGGTCATGGCAACACGTCGACACAGGATCAAACGATCATCGTTACCAATTCTTCAGAACCGGTGATGATATGTCCACAAAGGCGAATCATAAGTTGCGAACCGATCGTCACTTTTGAATTACCCCAGGCCGTGAATGATTGCGGTCCCGTAGGGGTCATTCAAATTGATGGTACCGGGTTAACCTCAGGATCGCTTTTTCCTGTGGGAATTACGATGCTCAGATACAAAACGACTGATCCCAACAGTACAGCAACCTGTTCGGTGGAAATCGAAGTACTTCCGGATCTCACAGCCAGGCATAAATCGGGAATTGGATTTGGAGATACGCTCCACATTGTAGATTGTCTTCTTCCTCCTATTTCCAAAGAGGACCTGGATCTGGGCCTGTACCCGAACAAGGTTTCAGCGCAAGGCAGGATTTTCAAGGCCAATTTACCATCCAAACAGGAGTTTGGGTTATGGAATATTTCCCTGTACACCTACCAGGTAGAGGATCAATGTGGAAACACCGACTATTTTGAAAACTATGTGGCGCTTTATGATATAGCACCTCCTAATTTCTATGGTTTCCCCAAGGATACTACTATAGACCGACCCGAAGATCTTCCGCCTGTCCCCACGGACAACAAAAAAGTCAGAATAATCGACATTTGCAGATATGTGGTATGGGACACCGTTATCACACAGCCGATCCACGATCCCATCAACCAGGACACCGTTGCGTTCGTCCGCCGATGGATTGCGGAGGATGCAGTGGGAAATAAATCCTTCCGGGATCAAATGATCTATATCAGGTCCGCTTCTCCTCTAGACCTCAATAACATTACGGCTCATATCGTCAGGGAGGAGGATCTGACAGGCCAGCGCTTTATCCAAACCGCAGGGACCGACAGTATTCTGGTGACTCTTTACCAATTGGATGCCCATGGAAGTTTGTTGCTCGTAGACTCCATGTATTCCGGAAACTGGATGGGCAGCAGAGGGAATCTGTTTTTCACCTCACTCCATCCGGGCGCATATCAACTCAAGATTGACGTCCCCCGGGGTTATACCGCTCACCATCCAGATTCGCTGATTTTGGAGGATGGCTGGTCCGACACATTGTTTCTATCCGGGGACACTACTTTACGACTCGGCACTACCCTGCTCATCCCTGGTATTGTTCCGGATACTGCATCCGTAATCCCCGTGGAAGTCGGTGGAATCGTTCAGGTCCGGGGACCCAAGAACGACCGATTTAAGGTCTACCCCAATCCCACGACGGGGATGATTAAATTAAGTCTTCCGTCGGGTAAACATTTTGAATATACCGTATACAATCATTGGGGTAAAGTGGAAGTCACCGGAATCACCCAAAATGGATCAGATATTGACCTGAGTGACCGACCAGATGGGATATACTTTATCCGCGTGGAAAATGGGCGTGAATATAGTGTGACCGAGCGGATTTTGATCCTGAGTGGTCAGTGACGGAGCACAATACACGAAATGGAAAGATCAGCGTTCCCACCATCAGCGCACCAACCCGTAAAGCCAACCCCTAAAAGTCTGAATATCAATATCCCCCGTGAAAGCGGGGGATTGATATTCGACCCCGGGATATCCACTCTGACGGAGCAGGATTAACAACTAAGGACCACCGGCCATTTTAAATATTCAGGTTACTGATCGATATTCTGGGTGATTATCCTCCCTATCCCATCAGTTTGTGTCTGAGCTTTATTCTCAGGCCTACCTCCAGCTCTCCAGTCTCTCACAGCCAGCCCAGACATCCGCGTAAATTGCCAGAATCGGAAATGGACACGGCTATTCAGCCCCCCATTCCCCCCAACATTTCCCCCCCTCTAAATTCTACCCACTAAGTTCTAAGCTCTACCCTCTATCTCCGTTCCAAATATGCCTTCAGGAAGTATTCGTCATTGGCATCGCTGTCTCCATAAAATGCCCGGATGGAATCGAGTTTTGCGTGCATCATTTCCTGTACTTTCGCATACTTCGGATCATCGTACACGCTTCGCATTTCGTGGGGATCCTCCTCCAGATCGTACATTTCCCATTCGTCGATGTCGTAATAAAAATGCATCAATTTGTAGCGATCGGTGGCCACCCCATAATGGCGTTTGACCATGTGGACCGACGGATACTCATAATAGGTATAATAAACGGCATCGCGCCATTCATTCGTTTTTCCCGCAACCAAATCACGGAACGATTCCCCCTGCATTTCCTCCGGTGCATCCACGCCCGCATAATCGAGCAAGGTGGGTGCAAAATCCAGATTTTGTACCAACGCATCGATCACTGTTCCCGGTTTAATTTCTTTGGGGTATCGAATGAGCAGTGGAGTTCGGAATGATTCTTCGTACATAAACCGTTTGTCAAACCAGCCGTGCTCACCGAGGTAAAAGCCCTGGTCGGAGGTATACACCACAATGGTATTGTCGGCCAGTCCGTTTTCTTCCAGGTAGTCCAACACCTCTCCTACCCCGTCATCCACCGATTGGATGGTCCGCAGGTAATCTTTGATATACCGGTTGAATTTCCAAATCGCCATTTCTTTTTCGGACAAATTTGCGGCTTTCATCGCCTCGTTTTTGGGCGTATAAGCGGCGAGCCATTTTTCCCTTTGCTCAGGGGTAAACCGCTTGAGTTGGTTATGAAAATCGGTGCTGTCCCCATTGGGGGCTACCAACAACTTAAAGTCGTGGCCCCACATGGCATGGCCATCGATTTCCATTTCCTGCTCACGGGCCGCTGTTCCGCGGCCTTCATAATCGTCGAAATAATTGGCCGGTGGTTCAAATTCCACATCGTCAAATAACGTGAGGTACTTTTCGGCGGGCTTCCAATTCCGATGAGGTGCTTTCTGGTGATAGAGCAGGCAAAATGGTTTGTCTTTATCCCTCATTTCCCTGAGCCACTTCAAGGTGTATTCCGTGGTGATTTCGGTTACGTAACCCTCAAACCGCTGGCGTTCTCCATTGACGAGAAAATCGGGATTGTAGTAGTGTCCCTGGCCCGGCAGTACCATCGAATAATCGAACCCCTGTGGCAGTCCATCCAGGTGGATTTTACCGATCATGGCTGTTTGATACCCATTGGCCTGAAGAAGTTTCGGAAAATTGGGTTGTTCCCAATCGAAAGGCTGAACGTTATCGACTTTTCCGTTGATAAAACTGTGTTTCCCCGTCAGCAGCACTGCTCTGCTGGGTGCACATATCGAATTGGTCACGGTAGCCCGGGTAAAAATGGCGCCTTCTTCAGCTATCCGATCGATATTGGGTGTTTGATTTAGACCGTGACCGTAGGCACTGACGGCCTGATAAGCGTGGTCATCGCTCATGATAAAAAGGATATTGGGCGGGGTGGGATCTTCTTCTTCCGCGGGGGCGCACGACATCGTGACTCCGAATCCCAGAGAAACGACGAGGTATGTGGTGTAAAGCAGGCTGTTTTTCATATCAAATTGGATTATTGCCAGGGTAGGTAAAATCTACTGTGGTTATATTCACATATATATAGAATAAATATAGCTTAATTGTGGCAAAACAACAAATGGAATTAGCGTCTGCTTATTCAGCTCTCTTCTCTCATTCTCGCTCTGCATCTTTGCGGCCTGCGCATCTTCGATGATTCAGAATTTGTCCCCGGAGCTGCCCCGATCAAAAATGCTACATTGCCAAACGAATAAACATCTGCTTAAAATGGAATATTTTTACAATCTTTACCATTTGAAACTGCCTGCAGGGTTTTGATGTTTTATTTCCATCGTCCCTTCAGGACTCATCCAACACCGTTAATTCAGGAATTTAATTTCTGAATTTATGGGTAGACCCTAAATGCTGAACTGCCAAACGACTAAAACACGCCGCGCCATACTCCGCCCTGCGCTATTCACCATCGACCTTAAACCAGCGAACGAAGCATTACTCAGGAAAGTGGGAGAACGACCAGTCAAACAACAACTGCCATAACAGCGCCCCTCCCTCACCAAACGGCCGAAGGCCCCAAACGTTCTGGGCGCCCCCGCGACCAGAACCCAAACGTGTAATGCCCCGGCATTACACCCAAACGACTAAAGCGCCCCGGCGCTTTAGTCCACCACCATTTTCTTCGTCGCCGTATACCGCTCCGTATCCAACTGATAATACAGCACACCCTTCGCATCCAGATCCCATCCACTCAACTGAACCTCATTGTAGCCTTGGTTATATTCTCCTTCGATGCGCTTGATCAACCGTCCTGTCACATCATATATGGTCAACCGGGCACTCGTCCGATCCGGCAAGTGGAACCCAATCACCGTATATCCCTCGTAAGGATTTGGATAATTCTGGTACAAAATAAAATCCCGTTGATCCACTTTACGATTCACGATACCTTTCGGACTGTTTGGTTCACTCACCACAGTTTGCGTGATCGCATCACACGACGGATCGATCGTGGCGATCACTTCCTGGGTGTACGTGAATTCACGATGGGACGAAGCGGGTGGGGCACACCAGTCCACCACCGACCATTCAATAAGGTACTTTTTCATATCTGATGCCCCCTGTATGTCGTATTCGTGAATCGTCGATCCTATAGCAAATGAATTGCACAACCGGCCCGCTAAATGGTCTTTGAGGGCCAGAGAAGCCACCGACCCAGGCAGGTAATTGTCCGACAATCCCTGCGGCAGACAGATCGGAGCGTCCTTTGTACCGACATTTGCCGGCAGGTCAAACATACTCTCCCGCATCCCGCACGCAGATCCCACCATAATCACTTGTTCGGCTGCCAGCGTAGGAGGGGTCTCTCCACAACCGCTGGAGATGAAGAATCGCCGGATAATGGTGCCCTGGCCGCATTCGTCCAGATCCACCCAGACATCCTGGCTGATGGCACCAGTACAATTGATGCCGATAATGCCATTCGGAGCACTGAGCGGAATGGTATCCAGATTAGTGGTCTTTGTCTCAACGGTCTCCCACGTCACCGCATTGTCATGGCCGTACACAGCCACTTCTTCGATCACCGATTCTTCCACACAACTTACATTCCGGTAGTCAAAGCTGAGCAAACTCTCGGGAAGGGGGGTGCCGTATGGGCTGGTCGGTCTCCCCATATTGTCCACCCAGGTGGCAAGGTAATATCCGAAGGCACTGTCCAATGCAGCAAACAATCCAGTCGTATCGGTTCCGTTTCCTCCATCTGCCAGTGTAGCAGCCGCCTCGACGTTATCTTTGTAGAATATATTATAGGCCTCGCAGGAAATTTCCAGGTCCGGTAAGCGCCTGACCAGTCGCGCAGTGCTGTTGTCCTCCACATTGATGTCCGTCCACTGGATCCCCCAGTTGCAGCAGTCATCCAGCACCAGCAATTCACCGGTCACAGCCTGACAGGCATCCTCGCATTTGACGGGCACCTCCCGGGCCCAGCCACCACCCAGCAGAGCCAGTTCGTTGGCATAGCCCGGTTCATCAAACCATCCATCCACGACAATTTCCAGATCCTGAAGCCGAAGTACATTGCCATGTTCATCCGCTTCGGAACAGTTTTCGCCTATGTACACCGCCAGAGCATACAACCACGCATGAACCACTTTTTGCCCACACGTGTATCCGTCTTCCCAAAGCCATACGATCTGATCGTAGAAATAGTCTTCTACTTCGTCGTCGCTCAACAGCGTTTTCAAAAATGCAAAATCCGGTCCGGTGTTATCCGGTTGCAGGCCCAGATCCTCCAAGATCGCTTCCCAGCTTTGGTATGGTTCGGGGATGTTTTCACAAATCGTCACGCAGTTGATCCAATCTGATCTGCGGCCCAGCATTAAGTCTATGGAACAGTTGTCCCAACTCCCTTCATCCATAGATTCAGCGGATACCCACGCGTATTTATCCTGCAAAGTCACATTCAGATGGCGGATGGCCACCACGGTCGGTGGAGTATAATCAACGACCTTGATGTATTTGTACCATTCGCTTTGGTTCCAGCAATTGTCCGCGGCTTCATACCGCACTTCGGTCAGATCACCGTCGCATCCACTAAAAGGA
>CALGAA010000304.1 GCA_937952445.1 uncultured Bacteroidota bacterium
GGATTTCATCGTCTTTCCAGTAGGACACGATCGAATTTCCATCCTGATCCGCCCAGGCGTAAACCGATACACTGCTATCGGACATCACCTCGTACGACGGGTCGAGTACCTCAAGATCCCGACCGAAAACGGTACACAGGTTCTGATAGGCGTAATAGGCCGGCTTAGCGTATTCCACCGAAAAATCATCTTCATTGATCTTGAGAATGCCCTTGGAATTCAGGCCCTTCCTCTGCGCATCGTTGTACACAAATTCCGAGAGGAGAAAAAGGCTGAAATTATATCCCCGCCCGATATGGGCCAGCGCCCGTCGCATATTCCATTTGGCCTGGGTGTGCTCGGTCCATTCGTGATTGCTCAGCGCCCCCGTACTTCCAAAGGCCGAAGGACATCCGGTTTCACCCTGCCAGTACTCGACGTCCGATTTGTACTTCCGTACCGTTTCTTTGAGTTTTTCGACCGATTGGAATCCGTGGTCGGGGTTTTGGGGATATCCGTGGAAGGTGATCACGTCTACCCAATCCACATCTCCGTGTTCCTTCACGTAGGAGAAAAATCCATCCACAAATTCGGTATTCCCAACGCCAGCCAGCGAAAGAGCCACTATCCGGGCTTCAGGTTGCACGCTTTTGATGGCCTCTGCGGTCTTGACAAACAACCTGGCGTACGTGTATTCATCGCTCCCAAACTTACGATTGTTGCCATGATCTGCCTCGTTCCATACTTCCCATTCATACACCCGGTCTTTGTACCGATCCACGAGCGCTTTGGTGTAGTTGTACCACGCCTCCAGGGCTTCCTCCGAATTGGGCAGACCGGCAGAAAGGCTCACACCTCCACCCCCTTCATAAATCAAATTTCCATAACTGATTTGAATCCACGGCTGTACCCCTCTGGATATGGCGTCATCCACAATGTGATCCAGCCATTCAAAATCGTACACACCTTTTTCCTTCTCCGTTTTAGCCCAACCGCTCTGCAGTCGTATTTTTTTGGCACCCAGTTCATCCAGGTATCCTTTGAAAGCGTCGTAATCACACAAATCACGGTCGAGTACCTCCCCGCCGATCCACAGCATGGACGTTTCGATATCCTTCGTGGCGGTGGGTTTGACTTTTCCGTAATTTTCCCATACATCCGAACCGGAATCCGGGGCATTACAAGAAATAAATATCGTTAGAATAAAAATGCAAATAAGCCTCATAATCAATCGTTGTTTTTCGTCGGTTTGGTTCGTTCGCCGAACATGGTCATACACCCCTGGCCGCCCCCACGATCATCTGGCATCATGTCCGTTGAGGACGGCGGAGTTAATTAATTTCTGGTCCTTCCGGTTAGTATCCCGGATTCTGCGGAAATTCCCGGTCGATGTTCGCATCGATGACAGACTGCGGAATGGGATACAGTTTGTCCCGTTCCGTGATATACGGGCCTGCCTGGGCGTTGTACATTTTGGTTCTTTCCAGCCATAGACCGAGTCGCAGGAGGGTATACCGACGGTGTTCTTCCGTGATCAACTCCCGGGATCGTTCATCCAGGATAAAATCGATATCGACATCCGCGGCGGTAATTTCGTCTGCGTTCGCTCTGCGCCTTATCACGTTAATGGTTTCAGCAGCCTGATCCAATTTGTTTTGCAAATACTGTGCCTCTGCCAGGATCAAGTAGGTCTCCGCGAGTCGGAGATATGGCTGATCTTTATAACCCTCTGACGCGTTGATGTCTTCCATGTAGGCGTCATCCCATTTACGGGTGGATGGCCAGTTGTACGGACGATCCGGTGCGGTCGCGGGAAAAGTTCCAATTTCAAATTGTCCGATGTATTTATCCGGATCAGTGGTCGTATAAATCGTGTCGCCGTGGACATTTATGACGTACCGCCAGATGGCGTATTCAGATCCCCGGTCATCGTTATCATCATACACATCCAGGGCGTATTTGGTCAAACCATTCCAGCCTGCCCCGCGGCCGGCTTCAGGATGTACGTCAACGTTGGGTAGGTTGTGGTACCACAGCAACCAATTCCGTCTCATCCGGTTGGCGCCCCCTCCGGGAATGTCCCGGTTGAACGGGAAATTCCAGAGTCCTTCGGTGTTCCCTTCGCTGTACAGTGCATTTCCATCGTAAAACTGGTCCATGAAAGGTACTCCCGGTTCACCGGCTTTGACCCCGTACCGTTCGGTGATTAATTTAAAATTGGGGTTGTCGATAGCGGCCTGCGCTTTGGCCTCAGCCTTATCCGGCTGTCCCAGTACGAGATAGAGTTCCGCCAGGTAATGCTGCGCTACCGCTTTGTTGACCCGTCCTGCCAGCGAATGAACCTCGGGAAGGTTAGCCTCAGCAAACAAATAATCCTGCTCCATCTGAGCGTATATCTCTGCCCGCGGAGTGCGTTCCCAGTCATTCCGAAAGGTATTTCCCGTAATTTCTTCGGTGATCAGAGGGACATCTCCCCACAAATAGGTCAAATGGCGGTATGTCCAGGCACGGAACAAACTGGCCTGCCCCATGATTTCGTTTTGGGCGTTTTGATTGTCCCATTCGATACCTTCCATTTGCGCCCGGTTGAGGACGACATTCGTCGACCGGATAATCTGGTAGCATCTGTTGAAAAATGCTTCGTAATCGTTGTGGGTGCTGTTGTTGTAATCTCCCCACTGAACCCAGGGCAATTCCTGGTTCCGCACCACCGGAGAGTACGCATTGTCCGTACCCCCGGCGATCATCCGACCACTCAAAGGTTCCCGAACGGAGCCAGGCAAAAGTCCCCTTTCCAGTTCACGAATGTAGTTGTACAAGCCATTGATGGTCGATTCAAATCCCGCCTGACTGGAATATAAATCCTGGATGGTTAGTTGACTGCGGGCTTCC
>CALGAA010000305.1 GCA_937952445.1 uncultured Bacteroidota bacterium
CAAACTCAAACACAAACCCTAACCCACTCCCGTAAGGCTATTTCCCACGAGGCCGCATTTTGTTTATCCGAACCTGGTCAACCGGGTGGCACAGAAACGGCCTAAAAAAAGAGCCCGGCATTTGTGCCAGGCTCTCGATCTTACCAGTTTTATTTTAGTGCGGAATTAGTTGTAGAACCCTTTAGTCCATTTGATGTCGTTGCATACCTTCCAGCCAATTTTATAGCCGAGTGCCAAACCAGCTTCTGAGTCCATGCGGAAGTGTACTCCGATAGGAATTCTGGAATAGGCATTTTCTTCAGCCATTTCATAAAAGTTTTTGAATCGACGTGGAGTACCGTTGAATTCAGTTCTACCCCTGTGCGAATTGTCGAGCATTTCGTAATTGTAGCCCATGGTCTGTGTTAATACTTCAGCTGCAGCGGCTCCAAAAGTAGCATGGCCAGAAGGATAGGAGGGGAATTCAGGAGTGAAAAACCGGCCCGTTCCATCAGGGCACATTAAGGAATTCCAATCATCCTGCATGACATTTCGGATGTAATCCACCGGACGAAGATAGTTGTACCGATATTTCTCACCCCAGGCCCGTACACCTGCATCGTTCAGAGCCATTCCCAGTTTTGTATATACAGACAAAACCAGATCCAGGGGCTGTGGATTGGCTTGAAAAATTTGGTTGGTAATTGACAACCATCTGCCTGATGGTGAAAAAGTCAAAGTAGAACAATCATCACTCCAAAATTGAGCGATCCAGTGATCTTCTTTTAATTTGTCATCTTTAATCTGGTTGACGATTTGTTGTGTTTCCAAAGCCTGCTTATACAATTCTGAATTAGGATTTTCACTATAGGGAAGTGGATCCGGGACCCGGTCAGCTTTGGTGGCAACAAAAGTCCTGGCATCACCCCAATGAGGATGCAACGCGGATAAATAGTCCGGATAGGTAGGTGACCATTTGCCTTTCCCTCCTGGTGGGATGTAATTGGGATCGTAATTCGTATAATACGATTCATGACCTTCCGAGTCGTTTTGTGCCCATGCGAATACCGATTCTGCGACTGCTTTTCCATGGGATCTGGATCTAAATCGAACCTGAGGATCAACCCCGCTTTCAATATTTCTATACAGCCGCTGCGCCAGGCTTGTCATCCGGTTTTGTAAATCAGCCGGAGCTGTTTTGAAATACAATCGAAAAGCTGTTTCGAATGCTGAATTGGCCACAATTTCCCAATTGTATTCCAATGTCGGCGTATGCTGAGGAACGCGCAACCCTGAAATTTGATGGGCCACGGAACCGTAATGACTGGAATAACCCGGAATTACAGCTTCGTACGCACTCAAAGAAATCCGGGCTATAATCCACGCTGAATTCGTTACCCGTACCCCGTCTGTAAATCGGTCAAGATCGAGATAAAGTTTGTACCATTCCAATGGGATATCTGCGCCGATGGCCACATGGGAGTAGTCAATATGTTGGTTGTTGGGGATTTGCGGATCCTGGGTACACCCTGTCAGGAGAACACCCATTAGGGCAAGAGAAACCGCAAATCTGGAAAAAAGTAATAAGATACCTTTCATAGTTCATGGTTTAAAAGTCAAGAAATTATAATTTGCTATATATACATAGTAGTCTGAGATCCTTTCTGTGCAAAAGAATTCAAAGAATGTATTATCCGGAAATGACTGGCAAGATCTACACCATCCGTTAATTTCAACCTACTCAGAAAAGCATGTCAAAATACTATCATATATTTAGTTTTGCTTTAAACATTGATTGTAAAAACCTTGTTTTTACTGCATCGTGGAGTTCATCATGGTATGACTCACTTAGCAATTTTAACACATATATCGATATAGGGGATGAATATAGGGATAATGTTCTGACAAACAAGTTAAAATTGTGATATTTCAGATTAATGTAACATATTGCGCTATTTCACGCTAGTAATTATGAAAAAGTGTAAAAATATGTATGGTTTTTCTTGAGCTCATTTTTTGAGAGGTGAAATTTAAGAATAGCAAGGGATGAGTTCCCCGGGGAAACTATCTGTGAGAACGGGAGAGCCCGGGAATCCATATCGGATCTGGGGAATAAAAAAAGAGCCAGGAATCAGGCCTGGCTCTTCAAGTGAAGGGTTCATTTTCGGGCGTTGTAAAATGCTTTACAAAGGGGAGGATTCTAATTCATTTGGATCAAATACCATCCGGTGACTGGTACACTAATTGTAGTTTTTCATCCATTTGATTTCATTGCACACTTTCCAGCCGATTTTATAGCCCAATTCCAAACCAGCTTCTGAGTCCATTCGGAAGTGTACGCCGATGGGTATTCTGGAATAGGCATTTTCTTCGGCCATCGCATAAAAACTTTTAAACCGACGTGGCATACCTTTAAATTCAGTCCGTCCTTTGTGGGAATTGTCCATCATTTCGTAATTGTATCCCATATTTTGTGACAATACTTCTGCAGCCGCTGCTCCAAAGGTGGCATGTCCGGAGGGGTACGTGGAAAATTCAGGCGTGAAGTATCGACCCGTGCCGTCGGGGCACATTAATGTGTTCCAATCGCTTTGAATATTCTGACGGATGTAGTCCACAGGTCGTAGATAATTGAACCGGTACTTTTCGCCCCAGCACCGGATGCCCGCATCGTTCAGGGCAATCCCCAATTTGGTATAAAGTGCCAAAACCAGATCCAGTGGTTGGGGATTGTGATAAAATAGTTGGTTCGTGATCGATACCCATCTTCCCGATGGGGAAAATGTGAGTGTGG
>CALGAA010000306.1 GCA_937952445.1 uncultured Bacteroidota bacterium
TTTCACGACAGCTTCATCATTTAAAGCCTTTTGTAGTTATGGCTATATGCACTTTAGTTGGACAAATTTATCCTTGTCATAAAGCGGTCTTTCCCATATAAAACTGACTGCAGCGTTTTGAAGTTCTATTTCCATCGACCTTTCAGGACTTCCCGTAAACCGTTACTTCAGGAAATTCATTTGGGGCAGGCTTTAGATATGGGAAGAAAATATAGAAAGGAATGGCCTAAAAGTACAACAACCTTTAGACCACTCCAACACAAAATCATGGTTCGAAATTCAGAAGAATTTATAATTGGTCCAACACTACTCTACGATTTACCAGCGTACTGAAAAAAAGAAGAGAAGGTCTGCTGGGTACAATTATTTATAGCGCAATAGCCGCCTCTACGTCTATGGAAACAGGAGTAGGGTTGACCAGGTTATCATTAACCGGGCATCGCGATTCCAACGTTTCCAGCCAAAGCTCCAACTCCTGAGCCGAAGCATCAGTATCGGGAATCAAACGAACCTTGATCTCCTGGTAACCAGGTCGGTTGACCGTCGGTTTTCCAAAGACTTTGGAAGGATCCAGATCACCTTCAATCTCGATGTCGAGTGATCGAAGTTGGATGTTCATTTCATTGGCTACTATATGGGCCATTACATTGAGGCACCCTGCATAAGCGGCGAGCAAGTATTCTACCGGGTTGGCGGCCTGATCGCTTCCACCCAATTCCTCAGGTTCATCAATGATCAATTGAAATTGCCTTGAATTGGCCACAAATCGGGTCGGACTCTCATTACGACCCCTTACAGAAAAAGTTAAATTTGACATAGTTAAAAAAGGTTTATAAGATTGATTACAAATTTATTATACATTACATTCACTCATTATATAGTTCAATTAGAGATAGAAGCATCTGCCCTCTTTTAAAATTTTTTCCAAAAGAGGTACACTACTCAGTATCCTGTGGAATGGGAATGTTTTACACGGATTGTTCTTTAAGTGATGAATTCACATCGGATTTGGCTTCTTCATCAAACCCCTGAATACCATTCACTGTGGTGTATTTCATTGTGTATTTCTTATCCGGATAGATAATATTGAAAGCGGACTGTAAAGCCAGGGTTGATTCGTGAAAACCACAAAGAATTAATTTGAGTTTTCCGGGATAGGTATTGACATCGCCGACGGCATAAATACCCCGGATATTGGTCCGGTAATCGGATGGATCCACAACGATGGCATTTTTTTCAATTTCCAATCCCCATTCGCTAATAGGGCCAAGTTTGGGACTAAGTCCAAACAACGGCAGCCAGGCGCTCGTGATTTGTTCGGATATTTCACCGGACTTATTTTTAATGACGACCGAATCGAGTACATTCGTTCCTTTCACATCGATCACCTCAGCATTGGTGATGACGTTTATTTTTCCGGCATCCTGAAGATCGTACAACTTCTGCACCGAATCCCGGTGACCCCGGAAATCATTTCGGCGGTGGACCAGTGTAACAGACGACGCGATATCCTTTTCAGCAAAATAGTTCGCCCAATCGAGTGCAGAGTCTCCTCCGCCCGATATCACAATTTCCTGCTTGAGAAAGAACTCGGGATTTCGGACAAAATAATAAACACCTTTGTTCTCAAATCTGGGTAATGCATCGATGGGTGGTTTGCGAGGTTCGAAAGAACCCAATCCCCCTGCGATGAATACGACCGGAGCCCGGTGTTTAGTTCCTTCATTGGTGGTCACGATGAACTGACCTTCTTCATCTTTTTCGATGGTCTCAGCGCGTTCCCCAAGTGTGTAGGTGGGTTTGAATGGATCGATTTGTTTCAGGAGATTATCGACCAAATCACCGGCCAGAATTTCGGGAAATCCGGGAATATCATAGATCGGTTTTTTAGGATAAATCTCGGTGAGCTGACCTCCGGGTACCGGCAGTGCATCGATCAGATGGCATCGCAATTTAAGCAAACCTGCCTCGAATACTGTGAACAAGCCAACCGGCCCAGCTCCTATGATTAATACTTCTGTCTGAATCATGTCAATTTTCTATTAGTGATGCAGTTAATGAATTTAATTTTTCAACTTTCCTCTTAAAATCCTTGCCAAACAAGGATCTCGTCCTATTTAAATGGTCGGCGAGGGTATTCAGTTCATCGGGAAGGTTGATTTCGAGCAATTGCCTCAGCCGTTTGGCCAGGGTTGGTGATTTTCCATTCGTGGAAATGGCGATTTTTATGTCTCCTTTCGTCACCACTCCGCCGAGGTAGAAATCACAAAGATCGGGTTTATCTGCGACATTGATCAATTTCCCGGCAGCGCGGGCATCCAACCTGACCTGTTGGTTGAGCTCAGGGATATCCGTCGCAGCAATAACCAGGTCACCAAAATCGATATCTCCGGATTGATACTTGCGTTTATGATACGAAATGTCAAAGGAATCCTGATATCCCAAAACGGTTTTCGAAATCGACGGGGCCACCAGAGTGACGTGAGCATCCGGGCTGTTCTTGAACAAAAAGTGCAATTTCTCCTCCGCCACAGATCCGCCGCCGATGATTAGTATCCTCAACCGATCGGTCCGAAGAAATATTGGGAATAAGGTATTTGTCGGTTCCATTAGCTTATTTTTTTCTGATTATACAATTGATCCTGAGTACCAAATTCCTGGAAAGAGCCTGGTCTTACATGGCGAGCTGCTTCACCGACGATGATCACGGCCGGGTTCTGGATCCCTTCTTTCTCTACCAGGCGCTCAATATTGCTCAATTGACCAACCACCAGTTTTTCAGTCGGCAAAGTCCCATTCTGAACCAACGCTATCGGATAATCGCCCTGATGATGGTTGAGGAAAAGGCGAACGATTTGACCGAGTTTACGCGTTCCCATCAGGATAAGAATATTGCTACTTGATTGGGCAGCGATACGAATATCGTCCGTCAGGTCCCCATTTGCATTGGTTCCCGTCAACACCCAAAAACCGGAACTCATTCCTCGTTCTGTAATCGGTACTTTGTTGTACGCAGCAATTCCACTATAGGAACTGATGCCCGGAATCACCTCGACGATCAAACCGTGCTTTTCAGCATAATCAATCTCCGACTGGGCACGTCCAAACACCATGGGATCACCCCCTTTGAGTCGAACGACATTTCCAAAATGATGCGCCAGTTTAACGTTCAGCCGGTTTATTTCATCCTGAGAGTACCGGCTCCATCCCCGTCGCTTTCCCACGAATACCTTTTGGGCATTGGGAGCATATTTGAGCAATTCGTTATTGACCAGAGCGTCAAACAGCACAACATCTGCTGCCTGAAGAGCTTCAATAGCCCTGATCGTGATCAGTTTGGGATCGCCCGGTCCACCTCCCACCAGGGTCAATTTGGGTGATTTATACTTTTGCATCGATATTTGATTTTTGAAAGTCAACAACCGTGTTTTTTAGTTTTTCTGCCTGCTCCAGATACCACGATGCATACTCAATCGTGGGTTCATATTTTTTCTGGGTCAGCACCAATTCTTTAAATGAAAAATCTGAGTCGTCCAGCAAATCCCCGTAGTGCTCATCAAAAGAATCGATGATCCGCTGTTGGGTATTGAGTTTTTCATCAGTATGAATCAACAATGATTTCGCCAGATGAATCATCCCGGTGTAGGTATGATAAATCGCCCGGGCGTATTCACCCTGATCAAATTCGTGTCGGGCACGAACCAAACGCTCGTCTGCTTCATCGATCAACACCAAGGTCAGATCGATTACTACGCTGGCGCACTCCCCTACTCCTATCGCTTTGATGTAATCTTTTTCACGGCCCCAATCCTGAAACCAATCATCCTGAAATTCATCCGT